>CALWBS010000074.1 GCA_944376135.1 uncultured Enterocloster sp. | reverse complement strand
ATTCCGGTTCTGGGACATCCTTCTGCCCCACTGATAGATTATCCAGATACTGCAACAGCTCAGATATTACATCATGGTGTAGGTAACTGGTGAGCCGGGGCCTAAGGGCAGATCCAGCAAATACCACACAACAAATAGAAGAATCCAGCCGATCAAAAATGCCAGAGAATAGGGAAGCATGGTAGATATAACGCTTCCGATTCCCGCTTTCTTATCATACTTCTGGAAGAAGGCCACTGTCAGCGGGAAGAAGGGCATCATGGGCGCGATAATATTGGATGTAGAATCGCCGATCCGGTAAGCCGCCTGGGTCGCTTCCGGAGACAGTCCCAGCTGCATAAACATGGGTACAAAAATCGGCGCCATAATGGCCCACTTGGCGGAATCCACGGAGATAAAGATATCCACAACCGCGGTCAGCAAAACAAAAGCAATAAGCAGGGGAAGACCCTTAAAGCCAATGGATTCCAGAGCGTTCGCGCCCACCACGGAGATAATGGTTCCCAGCTTAGAATAATCAAACAGGGAGGTAAACTGCGCGGCAAAGAAGCACAGCACCAGGAATCCGGAAAGTCCGTTGATCGTCTTGGTCATCAGCGCAACCATATCTTTATCGTTCTTAATCGTTCCGGCGCCCAGGCCGTAAGCAAGGCCGGGAAGGAGGAACAAAAGCATCATAAAGAAAATAATCCCGCTCATAAAGGGGGAGCTGAGAAATCCATGAGTCTCTGGATCTCTCAGAAGGCCATTGGTAGGCGCCACGAGGATTACCATGATCACAACATAAATCAGAGCAGTAATCCCAGCCCAGCGCATGCCGCGTTTCTCATTCAGTGCGATATCCTGTACTTGCTCGGTTACATCCGGCACATAAGGCGTTAAGCGGGGCTCAACCAGGCGATCGGTTATAATGGTTCCAATGGCGGTTACAAGGAAGGTTGAGGCAACCATGAAAAACCAGTTACAGACCGGAAGCACCGTGTAATTGGGATCCAGCATCCGAGCCGCCTGGGTGGACATTCCGGCAAACATGGGGTCGTTGGTTCCAATCAGCAGGTTCGCGCTCCAGCCCCCGGACACACCGGCAAAGGCGGCAGCCAATCCCGCAATGGGGTGACGGCCAAAAGCCATGAATACAACGGCGCCCAGAGGTACCAGCACTACATATCCGGTAGAAGATGCAATATTAGACATAACGCCCAGGAACACGACAACTGCGGTCACGCAAGCCTTGGGGGTAGCGGCAACCACCTTGCGCAGCAGGGCGGACATAAATCCGCTTCCGTCAGCAACGCCAACGCCGATCATGATGGTGAACACAGTTCCCAGAGGGAAGAAGCTGGTAAAATTGCTCACCACGGTGGTCACCATATGGCGGATGCTGTCCGCAGATAACAGGTTCACGGCACTCACCGTCACATCCTGCAGCTGGCCGCTGGCCGTGTCAATGGACTGATAGGTTACGGATACGCCCAGGCCCGCGCAGATGGCGGACGCCAGGATTACTATACCTACCAGGATAATAAAGAGGGTAACCGGATCCGGCATACCGTTTCCCACCCGCTCTACCGTATCTAGGGCCCGCATAATAAAGCCTTCTTTTTTCTTATCGTTCGTCATACTATTTTCCTCCAATGCAAACACAAATTACAGGGATGCCACCGCAGTCTCCAGCTGTTTTAACGCCTTTTCAATCACGCTGCGAGGACAGGCCGCGTTCAGCCGCATATAGCCGGACAGGCTCCGTCCAAAGGACCATCCTTCATTTAACCCAAGGCCCGCCTTGCGGATCATGAAATCCCGAAGCTCCTCGTTGCTCATGCCCAGTTCCCGGCAGTCCAGCCACACCAGATAAGTGGCGTCCGGAAGATTGGGCTTGATCTGTGGGATATGCTCCCTGCAGTACTCGTGAATGAAATCAAAGTTTCCGGAGATGTATTCCAGAAGCTGCTCCAGCCACTCCTCCCCTTCATTAAATGCTGCCTCCATGATCACGGAGCTGAAGGAGTTGTTACGGTGGATATCCAGGTTCACCCAGAACTTGTCATAAACAGATTTTAACTCCTGGTTGGGGAATACAATGGCTGCGGCCTGGATTCCCGCAAGATTAAAGGTTTTCGTCCCCGATGTGCAGGTAATTACATGGGAAGCAATCTCCGGCGACAGGGTCGCAGTGGGAATATGCTTCTTTCCGTGGAAAATCAAGTCTGAATGAATCTCATCGGATACAATCAGCACATCGTGGCAGATGCAGATCTCGCACATCCTGGTGAGCTGCTCCCTGGTCCACACGATTCCCAGAGGATTGTGGGGATTGCACAGGAAGAAGAGCTTTGCCTCCCCGGCCTTCTTCTCAAAGTCCTCCCAATCAATGGACCACTGGCCGTCCTTTTCCCGGAGCGGGGCTTCTACCACCTGACGGCCCCAGCTCTCGGTCACATCATAAAATTCCGAGTAAACCGGCGTCTGGATCAGCACCTTCTCCTCTGGCTTTGTGAATACATTCACCATGGATGACATAGCCGGGACGACGCCGAGAGCAAAGCTTATCATGCTCTTATCGATCTCCCAGCCGTTGCGGCGCTTCTGCCAGCCGCATACCGCTTCATAATAAGACGCGGGACGGGACGTATATCCCCAGATCCCCTCCTCCGCTTTTTTCTTAGCGGCATCAATGATTGGCTGCGCTGTCCGGAAATCCATATCTGCAATCCA
This sequence comes from uncultured Enterocloster sp., assembly GCA_944376135.1. Lineage (GTDB taxonomy): Bacteria > Bacillota > Clostridia > Lachnospirales > Lachnospiraceae > Enterocloster. The sequence continues at coordinate 31,076 of CALWBS010000074.1, read as the reverse complement.
CATAGGGATCACATCTTTGGTACCGAACTTCTTTTCCCTCTCGTCATATTTGGCCGAGCGGTTCTGACTCCGGTCAATGACCTCATCAAAATTGTACTTCATTTGTACCTCCATTCTCTGCTGTTTTGCAGTTTTCTATATCCTGAAGCAACAGTTCTGAATTATTGCTTCAAATGAGAGGATACATCTCATACATTTATTAGTAGCAAGTTACATGCCAACTTTTTTTGATTAATTTTTCACGATTTTTCTATACTTTTTATACTTTTTTTAGAATTCACCCTTCGAAACCCGTTTATCAATTGGTCATATTCGAATTAATTGGTTAAATCTTTTTGCTTTTCCCACTCTTTTTGACCTTTTTTCGTGATTCGACTCCCACCGCGTCCGCGGGTCACCTTCACCAATCCCTCTGCCTCCATGCCAGCCAACAGATCCCGCACCTCCTTCTGGGAGATGGGAAAACGCCTAGCCCGAGCAGCTTTCAGGATTCCTTCTCGGCCAATGAGCCGTCCCTGCTCGCAGGCTTCATAGAGCTGTCCCAACACAAACCAAAATTCCGAGCTACGGCTCTCCCATGCCTGGCCCGAGCCTTCCTCGGAACCTACCGGCCAGGACGCCTCTCCCCCGCGTCCATCTTCTGCCCGTAATGCCGTATCACCGTCCGGCGCGCCGCTTGCCCCGCGCCTTCCCGCCACACTCTCTCCCTCCCGCTCCAAAGACCGCAGGAAAGTGGGAGGGAGGTCTTCTACTTGAATCTCCTCCTGCCCTGCAAACCCCAGATACTCCGCCACATTCTGGAGCTCTCTCACATTTCCCGGCCATTTGTACTGCCGAAAAAGCTCCCGGACCTCCTCGGACAGGCCATAAGCTCCCCCTGCTTTTCTGAAAAAACGCTCAAACAAAAGAAATATGTCATCCCCTCGCTCTCTAAGCGGCGGAATCAAAACCGGAAGGGCGTTCAGGCGGTAGTAGAGATCCCGGCGGAAACTTCCCTTTTCTACCATTTCCTCCAGAAATTCATTGGTAGCCGCCACAATGCGCACATCCACCCAGATAATCTGATTTCCGCCCACCCGCATGATCTCACGTTCCTGAAGCACCCGCAGAAGCTTTACCTGCATGGCCTGGCTCATGCCCTCCACCTCGTCCAGAAAGAGAGTCCCCTTATGGGCAAACTCAAAAAGGCCCGGTCTTCCGCCCTTTTTCGCCCCGGTAAAGGCTCCATCCTCATAGCCAAAAAGTTCGCTCTCCAAAAGATTTTCCGGCATGGCCGCCACATTGATAGCCACAAAAGGGCCCTGACTCCTGGCGGAAGCCCGGTGAAGGGCGTGGGCCAGAACCTCCTTGCCGGTGCCTGTCTCCCCAATTAGGAGCACCGGCAGCTCGGTTCCCGCCATTTTTTCTAAAATAGCCTTTGTCCTCTCCACAGCCGGGGAATTACCCAGAAAATCCTCAAACCCGTATTTGGCGCGGTATCCCTTTTGGAGCAGCTGGCTGCGCAGCTCATTCTGCTGTTTTTCCAGCTCACTGAACCGCTGGAGCGTGGCGAATGCGCCGATGCACGCTCCCTGCCGCAGGACAGGAACCACCGCCATATTAATGTCCACACCCCGGATGCGGACAAGGCGGGGCAGACGCGGCGTCTTCTCTTCCATCACATTTCCAAACGGAATATATGGAAAAATCGATTCCGCAATTTTCCCGATGGCCTCCATGTCCTTTACTCCGGTAATATCTCTTGCCATCCGATTGCAGGCAAATACCTCCCCCTGTTCATTGACGCCGATAATCCCCTCATCCAAAATCTCTAAAAGAATGTCAATGCGGCTCTCCAGCCTCTGGGAGCGGTGGAACATTTTCTCGAAGCTGTAGTTTTTGGCCTCCATGGAGCGCATATACTGCTTAAAGGTCTCCTCCTCCAGAAGCTCCTCCAGCCCAAGACGCACAGCCGCCTCAATCATAGTGGCGGCCGTACAGGGCCGATGGCCTATATTAATCACCTTTCTCATCCCCGGAGGCACAAAATCCATCTCGTCCGGAGTCACCGCGATGTCAAATCCCTCCGGAACCGGCGAGTCCGGACCATAAGGCGTAAAAGAAAGCTGGCTCACCCCCAGCTGTTCCAACTGAGTGATGGCCTCCCGGGCCATCTGCTGGGTAGCGTTTACAAAAAGGACAGGCGTTCCCTTCGGCATTTCCTTCAGCTCGCGCACTGTCTTTTTAGAATAGGTTACCTCAATCTCCACCACCTGTCCCCCGGCAGGAACATATCTTCTGGTCTCAGGCGCCTCCTTAAACGCGTCCGTAGTAATCATATAAAGATCCGAAACAGCCACATTTTTCACAGATCCGTCCCCTGTGCTGTAAGCCATGACCTCTGCCTTTTCCCCGAAAAGTTCCTGAACCTGTCCGGCATAAAACCGGCCGGATCTGGGAATCAGCGAAATAACCGATATTCTTTTTTTCATACCGTCCCTCCTCACCGCCAAACCTGTCCTATTTATAGCATGGTTTAGGCATATTTACAAGGAGAGAACGCAGAAGAACCGGCCCGGGCCATTTTCCAATCGAGATTGTTCCATGATCCGAACCGGTTCTCAAGCATTTCTTCCGTCTTTGCCGTCTTGCGGGAAGCGTTCTGTATTTATACGCGCATCATCCCCGACATAACGCAGGCCCCTTTCGCTCCCCGCGCCTTCACCTCGGCAAGCTGCCTTTCGCCCAGGCCAATCCCGCCGATCGCCCAAACCGGGATATCCACCGCCCGGCACACCTCCTCAAGAAAATCAAGGCCCCTGGGCGGCACCCCCTTTTTGCAGTCCGTGGTATAGATGTGGCCAGCCGTCACGTAGGATGCCCCCAGCGCCTGGGCCCGAAGCGCTTCCTCCGCCGAGTGGACGGAAACGCCGATGCAGTCAAATTGGCTCCGGAGCCAGCCCCCCTTGGGAGCGGGGGGCCTGCCCTCGCGCCCGGCCGGAAAATCCGGGTTTTCCCCGGCCAAAGAGGAGAAATTTCCCACAGCCATTGCCTCAAACTCCCCTAAGGGCAGATGGATCCGCCGCACCCCGGCCTTTACCGCCTCCCCTGCAAAGGTGTGGTAAATGCAGTCCACCCCGAAAGACCGGCAAATTTCCAAAACCGTTTTTCCCAGCTTGCCATACTCCTCCGGCGTCAAATCCTTCTCCCGCAGAATCACCGCCGCCGGCCTCAAGGCACACACCCGCTCCATCTGCTCCGCAAAAGGGCGGCCGCACAGCTTCCGGTTTGTCACCGCTATAAAATCCTTATATCTACACATACACGTACTCCGCCATCACCGGCTGCAGGCCCAGGCCCTTCAGATCCCCGTAGACCTCCTTGACAGAGCGCCCGTCGGAAATCTCAAACTGCTCGTCCCCCCGGTCTTTCAGTTCCTCCACATGCTCGCCCACGCCAGTGCTCACCCCGGCGGATATCTTGGTAGCCGCAATTTTCACCAGATTATCCCGCACCCGGGCGCACTCCCTGGTGGAAACGGTAATGCTGGCAAACGGCATAAACAGCCGGTAGGCGCAGACGACCTGGAGAAGCTGGGCCTCATGGACATCCATAGGGTTGATCCGGTCATTGTTGATAATGGGACGCAGCCTGGGACAGGAAAACGCAATGTCTGCCTGGGGATATTTTTTCTGGAGCATCCAAGCGTGAAGCCCTGTAGCAAAAGCGTCCCTGCGGAAATCATCCAGGCCCAAAAGGGCGCCGAAACCCACGCCCCGCATTCCCCCCATGATGGCCCGCTCCTGGGCATTTACCCGGTAAGGGAAAATGCGCTTGTGCCCAGCCAAGTGCAGAGTCTCGTACTTGTCCGGATTGTAAGTCTCCTGAAATACCGTCACATAATCTGCCCCGCACGTGTGCAGGTAGGCGTATTCATCGGAATTTAAGGGATAAATCTCAAGCCCCACCACCCGGAAATAGTTCCTGGCAATCCGGCAGGCTTCCCCTATATATTCCACCGTGGAGCGTTTCCGGCTCTCCCCGGTGAGAATAAGGATTTCCTTTAATCCTGTGGCAGCCACCGCCGCCATCTCTTTTTCGATCTCCTCCGGCGAAAGCTGGGCCCGGCGGATCTTGTTGTGGCAGTTGAATCCGCAGTAAATACAGTAATTCTCGCAGTAGTTGGCAATATAAAGGGGCGTAAACATGGTGATGGAATTTCCAAAATACCGTTCCTTCTCCCTCTTGGCGCACCGGGCAATCTCCTCCAAAAAAGGCAGAGCCGCCGGGGAGAGCAGGGCGCCGAAATCCCTCACGTCCTTCCTCTCATGGGACAGGGCCCGCCGCACATCCTCCGCTGTATACTGCTCGTAGTCATAAGCCGCGGTTTCCGCTAAAACCCGATCCATGATCTCTGATCCGATATCTTCCATTCCCGGCAGGTAAGTCATGTGGTCGATGCGGTTTTCCTTCTGATCCTCCCGGATTTTATCACTCAAAATGCTCTCATTTATATGATTTTCTATGCTCATTTCCTTCCTCCTCACTGGCCCCATAGCTTCCTGTCCGGCAAAACCGCCGCCCGGGCCCTATTTCCTAGTCCTGCAAAAACCCCGTCAAAGGCGAGGAGGCGCTGGCCCCCTTCTCCATCACCCGGCCCAGTCCGGCGAGATAGGCGGCACGTCCCGCCTCCACCGCTTTGCGGAATGCCAGGGCCATGGACGGCACATCCCCTGCTGTCGCTATAGCCGTGTTGGCCATAATCGCTGCCGCGCCCATCTCCATGGCTTCACAAGCCTGGGAGGGCCTGCCGATTCCCGCGTCCACAATAATAGGCAGATCAATCTCATCAATAAGGATCCTGATAAATTCCCGGGTGCACAGCCCCTTGTTGGAGCCGATTGGCGCCCCCAGAGGCATAATGCAGGCCGCTCCCGCAGCCTCCATGTCCCTGGCCGCGTTCAAATCCGGATACATGTAGGGCATCACCACAAATCCCTCCTTTGCCAGGATCTCGACCGCCTTTATGGTTTCGGAATTATCCGGCAGCAGATACTTGGTGTCCCGCATAATCTCAATTTTTACGAAATCGCTGCCGCACACCTCACGGGAAAGGCGGGCGATGCGTACCGCCTCGTCGGCATTCCTTGCGCCGGAAGTGTTGGGGAGAATGGTCACTCCCTTTGGTATGTAGTCCAGGATATTCGCCAGACCGCCTTCATTGGCCCGGCGCAGGGCCATGGTCACGATCTGGGCCCCGGCCTGCTCCACTGCGGCCTGAATGAGCTCCAGGGAATATTTCCCCGAGCCCAGTATGAAACGGGAGGTAAATGTATGGTTTCCCAGCTTCCAAGTGTCTGTCTCTCTGTTCATCTTTCTTCTCTCCTTTTTCAGCTATCATATGTCCGCTTCCGCGTCCTCACTCTGCCGCTCCCCCAAGAATCAGCTCCGCCGCCAGGTTCGCCTGGTGAGCCGCGCACAGGGCCACCCGCGGCGCCATCAGCCCGTATCCGGGGCCGGACTCCGATGTCCCGTCCCCGCACAGGTAAAAATTCTCGGAAACCCGCCGGGTACGAATTTCCCCGCTGCGCCCAAATCCCGCCATGCCGCTTGCGGCAATCAGGATTTTCTCCGGAAAATGCTCCAAAATCCCATTGACCAGCATGGCCTTCTCCTCCGCCCGGTCAAAGGCCTCGCAGATGTAATCCCAATCCCGGAAAATTTCCTTCAGATTGTCCTCCTGCACCCGACGGCACAGGCACTGTACATCCAGGTAGGGATTGACCTCCTTTAAAATCTCCTCCATCGCCCGGGTCTTCTCCATTCCCAGGTGCCGCAGAAAATACTGCTGGCGGTTTAAATTGGACAGCTCCACCCGGTCAAAATCCACTAAGAGCAGGTGCCCCACCCCCAGCCTCGCCAGCCACAGCGCGATGTTGGAGCCCAGTCCCCCCAGTCCCGCCACGGCCACGCGGGCTGCCGAGAATTTTTCCTGGAGTTTTGGCGTATGGCGCTCTGTAAGAGCCCTCTCCATCTCCTCCTTCGAGGGAATCCGCTTAGGTGCCTTTCTCTCCTCTCCCATCTCTCAGCCGCCTCCCACAAAGCTCACAATTTCCAGCACATCCCCGTCGGCCAGGAAGGTTTCCCCGTACTGGTTCTTGGAAACAATCTCCCCATTGCGCTCCACCGCAATCCGCTCCGGCCGGTAGCCCTTTTTCTCCACGTACGCTTTCAGGGAAATCGCTCCCTCAAACGCCTCCTGCTTTCCATTTACCCGAATCACTTATGCCTCCTTTTGCAGAACAAAAAGAGTCCACAAAGAAATGCGCCCGCGGTGGTGCACCCCTTCATGAACTCTCGTTCACTCTCAACTCTGCTTTATTTGATTTTTCACTGCGGCTGTAAAGGCCGCTGCGTTCCGTATCAATATACTGTTTTTGGGGGGATTTGTCAAGAGCTGCCGAAGATATTTTATCCCTCCTATAAGCTTTTTGGTAACAGTTCAGAACTTATTGCGGGAATACTAACCATTCACCGCATCAGTCCCTGTCTGGCCCATTCATACGCATCCATCGCCAGCTGGAACCGGATATCCGCCTTTCCCTTCTCAGCCGCCCGCTGCAGATATCCATGACGGGCCTCCAGATAGTCCTGGCGGGAAAGCATCCCCAGCTCCCACTGGTGGGAAGCCGCCCGCCAGGCTGCCTCTCCTGAGGCCTGCCCCTTTGCCGCAGCTTCCTGAAGGCTGCGGCTGGCCAGCACATCCTGGTACAGGGCCGCGAGTCCTGCGTACATCGTCTCCTCGCTCTGGGCAATCTCCCTCTGCCTGGCGTGAAGTTCCTTGTTGGTTCCTGAAAAGCTTGCCCCTCTCTGCTCCCGCAGCTCATAATTATTTCCCAGTGCCTTTCTCCGGTCTGCCTCCCAGTCCATGGAGTCCAGCCGAGACACATCGGGCACCGGCATTCCCCCGATTTCCACGGAATCTTCCGCTGAAAACCCTGTCATAAGAAGCAGCTCTGTCTTTGTCCGCTCCATCTCCTCCTGAAGGGATGCCGCCCAGTTTGCTTTGGCCTGGGCGGCCGCTTTCGCCTCCTTGGCCGCCCGGGGCGAGGCAGCCCCGAGAGCAGCCTGATTCTGCGCCTGCTCATACTGGCTCCACGCCAGGTCCGCCTCGGCCTCAGCAGCCATCCGGTCCAGTTTCAGCGTATTATAGGTGCCCATCAGATTCTGTGCCGTCCAGAGCATGGTGTCCTCCAGCCGGGAAAGCCCCAGGGTCTGGCTGCTTCCCGAGGCCCTGCGAATCTGCTTATCCATATCCTCAGCCGCCTTCTTTAACGTCTCCGCCTGTCTGCGGTAATGAGCCGCCCCCTCCGCATCTCCTCTCTCTTCCCGGTCCGATGCTTCCCGGCGCAGGCGCTTTCTCGTCTCCTCCAGGTCATCCCGCACCGTCTCATAGGCGGCAATCCTGCTCTCATAGGAGATACGCTCCATCTGTACCTGCGGATTTTGCTCCTTAATCCGCCCTTCCAGGTCCGTATACTGCAAAATCTGTACCTGCGCCGCCGAAACGGCCCCAGCCGACGTTTCCTCCTCTGCCGAGGCAGCCCAGGCGGGCGCTTCCTCCTCCGCCGCCCAGACAGCCGCTCCCGTCCACGCTGTCCCCAGCCCCAAAAGCAGTCCCAGCCCCAGGGCCGCACAGCCGCTTCGCCCGGCCCCCCGCAGGCAAAGACACGCGCGCAGGTACACGCGCAGCCGTCGGCCGGTCCGCATCTTCCTCCCTTCTCTCATCCGTCCCGCCTCTCCTTTCCTCCGCATCATACAGTCTCGGCGCCTCCGCCCTACTCCGCCTGTGCCAGCCCATTCACCGTCCATCGGTAATCCTCCAGCGCCTGCCTAAGAGAGAGGCCCGCCTGCCGGGCTGCCGCCTGCTTCTGGACCAGGCCCGCTCTCTGTTCCTCATACTGATTGGCGGAAATCATGCCCAGCCCCTGCCGAAGCTCGGCAGCCTCCGCCTGGCTTTCCGCCAGCTTATACTCCCGCGCAGCCTGCTCATAGTTCTCCCTGGCCTGGCACAGGAGCTGATATTTGGCGGCCACATCCGCCTTGATTTTTCCGGCTCCGGCCGCCACCTTTTTCTCCATCACCTCCCGCTGGTTCCCGGCCGTGCTGGTATATTTTAAGCGGCCTTCATTGGCTCTCTGCACAAAATTCATCTGCACAGCCCGGTTCGTGTCCTCCTCCGGGCAGACAGCATTCAGCTCCTCCTCCCCAGGAATGGGGACAGGCTGAATGTCCGGGGAAGCATCATGGGCCCATCCCGTCATCACGCAAAGTTCCCTGCGCAGTGAGTCCTGCTCCTTTTCATTTGTGCGGAGCGCTCCTTTGGCGCTCTCCGCCTTCTCCTGCGCAGCCAGCAGCTCCGCCTGGGAGAGCATCCCCGCTCCGGCCCTGACAGCCGCCGCCTCATACTGGGCCTGCGCAAGAGCATAAGCAGCCTCCAGAGACGGGCGTGCCTCCTCCTTCTGCCAGTAAGAAATCATTTTGGTCTGTGCCTGCTGCACCAGCTGGGCTTCGTCCCGCTCATACTCCAGCTTTTTTATCGCCCCGTCCTCATTCTGTGCGTCCGCCAAATCCTGATTCTGCTCTGCCTGCACCCGGGAAAGGGCGGCCTGGGCCGCCGCGCTCCCATAACCCGGATCATCTTCATTCACGGAATCCAAAAGATCATCGCTTGCCTGATACATTGTGTCCGCCAAATCCTGATAGGCATTTTTCAGGTCATCGTGGCTCTTTCCCCGGTATTCATCGTACTCCAGACGATTATTGATCACGGTGACATTATATTCATGAACCAGATCTGCCAGTTCCCCATACTCCATCACATTATCCCGAAGCGCAGCCCATTTTTCCGGCGGGTAGGCAAACTCCGGACTGGCTGCGGCCTCCATGGGCGGAAGCGCAAAAAACACGCCGCTCCCAAGCGCAAGTCCCGCAGCCATACAATATGCAGCCATCCTGCATGTATACTTTTTACTGCGTTTCATCCCCAAAATCCACCTCCTTATTCATACCGCAGCGCATCGATCGGATCCGCCTTAGCTGCTTTTGAGGCGGGATAAAGGCCGAAGAAAATGCCCACCACTGCTGAGAATGACACTGCGAGCAGAATCACCCCCGGCTTGATCACCACCGGCATTCCCAAAAGCAGGCCGCCCAGAGACACAATTCCCACGCCCAATATCACTCCGATCATACCGCCGCAGGCAGACAAGATAGCGGATCCCGTCAGAAACTGCACCAGCACATCCCGCGTTCTGGCTCCCAAAGCCTTGCGGATTCCGATCTCCCGAGTCCTCTCCGTCACCGAGACCAGCATAATATTCATAATCCCAATGCCTCCCACTACCAGAGAAATCGCCGCAATCCCTCCCACCGCCATGGAAAGTCCGCCCATCACCGCGTCCACAGATTTCATCTCCTCCATAGCCGTGTACATGTACATATCCTCCGGCTGCCGGGAATGCATTTTGGCCGCATAAGCCTTAAACTGCCGGACAAACTGATCCATATCAATATTCTCCGCTCCGAACATGCGGAGCTGATAAAACGTATCATTTGGCCAGGTAAGGAGCGTATAGGGGAGAAATGCGGAACCACGGGTATTGCTGCTCCCCATCATCATCGCCCGAAACGCGTTCATTTCCTTCTTCTAAACGCCTACCACCGTATAATCATCCGTACTTCCGTACAAGGTGGTCCGAAAAGTTTTTCCCACCGCATTCTCCACGCCAAAGAGCTTTTTCGCGCTGTCCGTGTCCATCACCACATTTTTTCTGTGCCCCAGCACATCCCCTTCATTCAGATATCTTCCGTAAACTATATTTACCGGCTGAACATTCTGGTAGTTATAGTCAATGCCCTGGTAGTCAAAATCAATATTTGTCCGCTTATATGATGCCTTTGCGCTGGCTGAGGCCGAACTGTCAATGTAAGCGATCTGGTCTCCAAAGGCCTCCTTGGCCCTCTCCATCTCATCCAGGGTAAAATAATCGCTCTGCCGCACATCCTCCACCCAGTATCCTATGGAAATATATGCCTGGGTAATACCCACATTTTTATACAGATCCGCAAAAAGCCCCCGCATGGTGTCCCCGATAGACACGATGGAAATCACCGAGCCAATGCCGATGATAATGCCCAGCATGGTCAGGATAGAGCGCATCTTATTGGCCCGGATGGCAGAAAAAGCCATCATCATATTTTCAATCAGCATGTCCCGCCTCCTCTGCATCCGCCGCATTTTCAGCTTCCCGGCCCGCAGCTTCGGCCGCCGGTCTTTCATTTTTCTCGTCACTCAGAATCCGTCCGTCCCCAAAACGGATTACCCTCTCCGCAAATGCTGCGATATCCTCCTCATGGGTCACCAAAACCACCGTAGTCCCTTCCCGGTGAAGGGCGGTAAACAGCTCCATAATTTCTATGGACGCGGCCGTGTCAAGATTCCCGGTAGGCTCATCCGCCAAGATCAGAGGCGGTTCATTCGCAAGGGCTCTGGCAATCGCCACCCGCTGCCGCTGCCCTCCGGAGAGCTCATTCGGCATGTGCTCCTTTCTCTCCCCCAGGCCTACCCGATCCAAAAGCTCCCTTGCCCGGGCTGTGCGCCTGGCCTTCGGAATTCTGGCATACGTCATGGGAAGCTCCACATTCTTCAGGGCGGATGTCCGCGAGATCAGATTAAATGACTGGAATACAAAGCCAATTTTCCGGTTGCGGATGTCAGACAGCTCATCCGGCGTCATAGCCGATGTGTCCGTCCCATCCAGAAAATAGTGCCCCAGCGTCGGCCGGTCCAGACATCCCAGGATATTCATCAGAGTAGATTTCCCTGATCCGGAATGACCCATAATCGCCACAAATTCTCCCCGTTCAATGGTAAGGTTAATCTTTTTCAGGCCAAGAACCTTTATAGCGCCCGTATCATAGATCTTCACCAGATTTTCCAAGCGGATTAAAGGTTCGTTCCATTTATCCATCATACACCTCCCGCCGCAATCGTCACCGTAGCCCCGTCTGCAGTCTGCGGCTCCGGATTGGTTATCACCTGCATTCCCTCCGTCAGAATGTCCCCCTCTCTCGGGATCACCTCTACCTCCACGTCCCCGTCCACGCCCAGGATCACGGGAATTATCCGAAAACGCATATCCTGCGCCACCGCGATGCAGGGGCCGTCTCCCCTGTCAAATACGGCCGTGGCCGGCACGCAGAAGGCGTCCTTTGACTCCCGAATTAACAGCTCAGCCTTCGCTGTAATTCCGGCGATCAGCCGGCTCTTATTCCCGTCAATCCGAATCGTGGTCGGAATCACCCGCTCTGTGGACCCTCCCCCCTTCTCTTCTCCTGTGGGGGATATTTTCACCACTTCCCCTTCCACGGAATCGCCGTCCAAAATATCCGCGGTAATCACCGCCTTTTGGCCTACCTGAACCTTTCCGATGGAATATTCGCTTACCTTAATCTCCAGCTCCAGCTGCTCCAGATTTTCGATACTGAACATCGGCTTGTCGTCCTCCACTTTGTCGGCAAACTGCCCCACTTTAGAATTGACCCGGACAACCGTTCCGTCAATAGAGCTCTTAATCTGTGCGTTTTTCAGCTCCTCCTGCTTTTTCTGCAGTTCAAATGCTGCATTCTCCACCTGAAGGGCATAGGACTCCTCCGCCACTCCCCGTCCATTCTCCACCCGGTACCCTTCCATCTGTCTGCGCGCGTCATTTAAGGCGCCCGCGCTCTGCTCCAGCTCCATCTGGGAAATATCCCCTGCCGTAAAGAGCTGGCTGTTGCGGCTGTGATCCAGGCTGGCCTTCTGGTAATCCTGCACCGCCTTCTCATAACCCAAGGCTGCCTCCTTATCCTTCTCCTCCTTGTTTGCCGCTGCCAGCTCATATGCGTTTCTGGCAATTTCCACCTCTCTGGCCAGATCCGTGCTGTCGAGCACTGCTAATACCTGATCTTTTGTTACCGCATCTCCTTCCTTCACATGCATTTCTATAATCTCCGCGTGAATATTGGACACTACATCCACGCTGTCCGTCCCGGATACGGGGCCGGTAAGGGACAGCTTTTCCTGGATATCCTTTTTTACAAGGGGCGTAACCGTCACGAAAACTCCTGACTCCTTTCCCCCCGCTGCAGTACGCCCGGCCAAAAAAAGGACAGCCAGGATTCCGGCCGCCGCAAGAATTTTCTTCTTTCGGCTCATCCTCCTCCACCGGCTGAAAAGCGGCGCCCCAGGCCATCCTTTCTGTTTTTTCTTCTCCTTTCCCGGATGTTCTCCGGGCACCATAAGCTCCGCAATCCTCTGGTCAATCTCCTGAGCCTTTGCACACTTCTCTTCGTGTTCTCTCATAGTCCCTCCCGCCTTCACGCATCTTCATTGCCATTCTCATACTGTTCGGAATTCCTCCCCCAACAGTTATACCTGATTATAAAAGGCGATGCTAAAAATTCGCTCCATATATTTCCTAACATTTGATAAATGAAAACGAAAGAAATGCAAAAGAAAAAGGCGGGACTAACCGCCTTTTTATGCTGTGAATATCTAGCCAAGCACACGTCTTAGCCGCTTCACCATCTCGTCCACGTCCGCCTTCTCAATCACCAGCGGCGGGACAAACCGGATTACCTTCTCTCCGGCACTTATAAGCACCAGCTTCTCCTCCAAAAGAGCTTTCGAGACAATGGGGCCTGCGGAAACTGTGAATTCCAGGCCCTGGATAAGCCCCATTCCCCGGTGGCCGCAGACCGTCTCAGAGGAGGCCGCTAACTCCTCTAACTTCTCCCAGAGATACGCGCCGATTTCCCGCACATGCTCTACGATACGGCGGCTCTCAAAAATATCCAGCACTGCCTCTGCGCCCGCTGTCACCAGAGGATTCCCCCCATAGGTGGTCCCGTGATCACCGGGAACCATGGCCGTGGCGGCCCTGCCGCAGGCCAGGAACGCCCCCACCGGCAGGCCATTGCCCAGTGCCTTCGCCACAGTCATTACATCCGGCTTGACCCCGTAATGCTGCCAGGCAAACATTTCCCCGGAACGGCCCATACCGCACTGAATTTCATCCAGGATCAGCAGAAGATCATGGGCGTCGCAAAGTGCACGAACCCCCTTTATAAACTCCTCAGTGGCCGGATAAACCCCGCCCTCTCCCTGAATGGGCTCCATGATAACAGCACAGGTGTTTTCATTGATAAGCGCCTTCACGCTGTCCAGATCATTAAAATCCGCGAAACGGATGCCCGGAATCAGAGGAGCGAAGGGCTCACGATAATGGGCATTCCCGGTAACGGATAAGGCTCCCAGACTTCGTCCGTGGAAGGAGCGGTTCATGGCAATGATCTCGCCTGCCGGCCTCTCTGGCCGGGCACCCTTGGACGCCTCTCCCTCTGCGCCGCCCTGTATTTTGTTATAATGATACCGCCTTGCAATTTTCAGCGCCCCCTCAATGGCTTCAGTGCCGCTGTTGGTGAAAAACACTTTATCCATTCCCGAAACCGCCAAAAGCTTCTCTCCGGCCCGCACTGAGGGTGCATTGTAAAACAGATTAGAGATATGGGTCAGCTTATCCAGCTGCGCCTTCACCGCCTGGGTATACTCCTCATCCCCGTAACCCAGACCCATAACCGCGATGCCCGCCCCGAAGTCCAGGTATTCCTGTCCCTCGGTATCATAGAGCCGCACGCCTTTTCCGTGGTCAAACACCACCGGGAACCGGTTATATGTTTTATAGAGGACGTGTTCCGCCCGTTCCATCATTTCTTTGTCAGCCATGATAATATCTTTTATCCTCCTTTGAGTTGAAAATCGCCGTACCGATACCTTTGTCCGTAAAGATTTCCAAAAGCAGGCAGTGGGGAATCCGCCCATCCATAATATGAACCCTGGACACTCCCTGCTCCATGGCATTGATGCAGTTCTGCAGCTTGGGGAGCATACCGCCTCCCAGCATTCCGCTGTCCACAAATGCCTGAGCCTCCTCCACTGTCATCTCGGAGATTAAGGACGACTTGTCGTCATAATCCTTGTACACTCCTTCTACATCGGTGAGGAAGGCCAGCTTCTCCGCCTTCACTGCGGTGGCGATGGCACAGGCCGCATCGTCCGCATTGATATTGTAGCTTCGGAAGTCCTCATCAAAACCAATAGGGCATATAATGGGAAGAAAGTCTTTCTCCAGCAGATCGTAAATCACCTGGGGATCCACCTCATCGATCTCCCCCACAAATCCGATGTCCTGCCCGCCTGAGTATTTCTTTCTGCATTTTAACATCATACCGTCCTTGCCGCTGATTCCCACTGCCTTGACTCCCAGCTCGTTTACAAGCTGTACCAGGCTTTTATTTACTTTATTCAGGACCATCTCCGCAATTTCCATGGTGGCCTCGTCCGTCACCCGCAGACCATTGATAAAATGGGGCTCCATCCCCACCTTACCCACCCAGCGGCTGATCTCCTTCCCGCCCCCGTGAACAATGATGGGCTTAAAGCCGACCAGCTTTAATAATACCACATCCTGGATAACCTTCTTTTTCAGCTCCTCATCCACCATAGCGCTTCCGCCGTATTTTACAACCACAATCTTCCGGTTAAAACGCTGGATATACGGCAGGGCCTCGATGAGGACTGCAGCCTTCTGCATGGGCTCTATCTGCATGGATTCCAGATTCATCTTTTTCTCCTCCTTATGAGCGGTAATCCGCATTGATTTTTACATAGTCAAAGGTCAGATCGCAGCCCCAGGCCGTAGCTGTCTCCTGCCCCATCTTGATATCCGCCACAGCCCGCACCTCGGGTTCAGAGAGGATCTTTGTGGCCTTCTCCTCGCTGTAGTCCACGGCCACCCCATCCGCGATAATCTGCATGCGGCCTGCCCGGCTCTCAAAGAAAAGGTCTACTTTCTCCGGATCAAACTGCGCCCCGGAATACCCCATAGCGCAGAGAATCCTTCCCCAGTTGGCATCATGTCCAAAGATAGCCGCCTTCGTCAGGTTGGAGGTGATCACAGCCTTAGCCAAAATTTTTGCCTGCTCCTTTGTGGCCGCTCCCCGCACCTGAACCTCAAAAAGGGCGGTGCAGCCCTCTCCATCCCCCGCAATCTTTTTGGATAGTGTCTCATTTACATAGTGCAGAGCCCTGCAGAACGCCTCGTAATCCGGCCCCTTCTCCGTAATCTCTGCATTTCCCGCCATGCCGTTTGCCAGGAGAAGAACCGTGTCGTTGGTAGATGTATCCCCGTCCACCGAAATCATATTATAGGTATCTTTGATATCCTCCCTTAGAGCTTCCAAAAGCAGATCCCGGCTGATGGCCGCATCCGTTGTCACAAAGCTCAACATTGTACACATGTTTGGATGAATCATCCCGGAACCCTTGCACATCCCGCCGATTGTCACCGTGACGCCGCCGATTTCCACCCAAGCCGCCGCCTCTTTATTTTTCGTATCTGTAGTCATGATCGCCTTGGACGCCGCCTCGCCGCCGGCAGGTCCCTCCTCCAGCTTCGGCGCCATGGCCGCAACTCCCGCGGCAATCCGGTCCATGGGAAGCTGCATGCCGATTACGCCGGTGGAGGCCACCAGGACACTCTCCTCAGGAATATTCAGCGCCCAAGCCGCCGCCTTTGCCGTCTGGCTGCAGTAGTCCATGCCTTCCTGTCCGGTACAGGCATTGGCAATGCCTGCGTTGACAACCACCGCCTGGACCGGCGTTCCCTCCTCGATGCGCATCCGATCCCATTTTACCGGGGCTGCCTGCACAAGATTGGTGGTAAACGTACCCGCTGCCCGGCAGGGAACGGGGCTGTAAATCATAGCCATGTCCTGTCTGCCGCTGTACTTGATCCCGGCTGCTGTGGATGCGGCCAAGAAACCCTTGGCCGCCGTGACGCCCCCTGCTGCGGGCACAAATCCCGCATCTGCTGCCGCTGTATTTCCCTTCCCATTTTCCTGCTGCTTTTCCATTTTTTGATCCGTCCTTTCCCTAGTCTCCTATCCATATATCCGCTGATCTGCCGGAACGGATATGTCCCGGCTGCCTGCCGTTTCCCGGCTTCTCACCGCACAAACCGCGTAATATTCTCCTCATTCAGCACAAATTCGTAACTGTTGACGTCCTCCCGCTCCGTCCATCCGATTCCCTGCCAGAAGGCATTTCCCACCTGGTTCTGCTTAAACGCGATCAGACTCACCTTGCTCACGCCCTCTTTCTCCAGAGCCTCTATGGCCCGGCGCACCATGCGGTAGCCGATGCCGTGCTTGCGGTATTCCCGGGCTACGCACACATGATAAAAAAATCCTGTCCGTCCATCATGTCCGCACAAAATATTTCCTATGATGCGCCCATTCTGGACGGCCACCACGCTGGTAGTAGGATTGCGCGCAAGAAAGCGCTCCACCCCTTCCCTGGAGTCGTCAATGCTGCGGATTCCAAAGCCCTTAATCTCAGACCACAGCTTATATACCTGTTCATAATCCGTCATCTCCATGGGACGGATGAAAATGTCCATCGTACCTGCCATTTTGCTTCCCTGCTTTCTCTTATGGGAAAATGGGGACCTGCTTTAACCCCGTATTTTCCGGCAGGCCAAACATCAAGTTCATATTCTGGATGGCCTGACCAGCCGCGCCTTTTACCATATTGTCAATGGCTCCCATCATCACCACCCTCTTTGTCCTGGGATCGAGAACCACATTCACATCCGCAAAATTGCTCCCCTCTACCCAGCGGGTCTGGGGAACCACCCCCGGCTCCAAAAAGCGCACAAAATATTCATCCTGATAGCACGCCTGATAGGCAGCCCGAATCTCCTCCTCGGACACATCTTTTATCAGGGACGCGTAGGCCGTCACCAGAATCCCCCGGTTCATGGGAACCAGATGAGGAGTAAAGCTGATAGTCACGGGATGACCCGCCGCATAGGAGAGCTGCTCTTCGATCTCAGGAGTGTGCCGGTGAGAGGCCACACCGTAAGCCTTTATATTTTCGTTCACCTCGCAGAACAGACTGTCCACCTTGGCTCCCCGTCCTGCCCCTGAGGTGCCGGATTTGGCATCAATGATCAAGGTTCCGGTGTCAATCATCCCCGCTTTCACCAGAGGATAGACTGTTAAAAAAGAACAGGTGGGGAAGCATCCCGGATTGGCAATAAGACGGGCTGTCTTCACCTTTTCCCGGTTGATTTCCGGCAGCCCGTACACCGCTTCCTCAATAAATCGGGGGGCCTTGTGCTCCAGCTTATACCACTTCTCGTAGACAGATACATCCTTAATCCGGAAATCTGCGCTCAGATCGATGATCTTTGTCTCCGACAGGATCTCCTCGTCCACCAGGGAGGCACACAGCCCTTGGGGCGTGGCTGTGAACACCACGTCCGCCTCCTTTGCCAGCTCCTTCATATTATCATCCAGGCAGTCTTCCTCTACCAGACGGAACATATTTTGGTAAATGGACGCATATTTCTTGTCCACATAGCTGCGCGAGCCATACCAGATGACCTCCACGTCCTCCCTCTGGAGCAAAAGCCGCGCCAGCTCTCCTCCCGCATAGCCTGTGGATCCAATAATTCCCGCTTTTATCATACGGATTTTCCTCCCTTTTTGTCTGCCGGACCGCCGTCCGTTCTATTTATTCTTCATTATAGAATCTTTTGCTCTAAATGCCAAGCGTTTTATAATTATACACTTTATTTGCATATTATGCAACATAATTTTCACTTTTCCTCTTGCATTTTTCCTCACTATGTTGTATATTTATGAAAGTTCAATTATGTACATAAATATTTTAGGAGGACACATACATGAGTGAAAAAGTAGTATTGGCATATTCCGGCGGGCTGGACACCACCGCTATTATTCCCTGGTTAAAAGAAAATTTCGGCTACGAAGTTATCTGCTGCTGCGTAGACTGCGGGCAGGGCAGCGAGCTGGACGGGCTGGACGAGCGGGCCAAGCTCTCCGGTGCCTCCAAATTATATATCGAGGATGTAGTTGATGATTTTTGTGATAATTACATCATGCCCTGCGTAAAAGCCAATGCGGTTTATGAAAATAAATACCTTCTGGGTACTTCTATGGCCCGCCCTGCCATCGCCAAACGTCTGGTGGAAATCGCCCGCAAGGAAGGAGCCGTTGCCATCTGCCACGGCGCAACCGGCAAAGGGAATGACCAGATCCGCTTTGAGCTGAGCATCAAGGCGTTGGCTCCCGATATTAAGATCATCGCTCCTTGGCGCATGACGGATGTCTGGACCATGCAGTCCCGCGAGGATGAAATCGAATACTGCAAAAAGCACGGCATACATCTTCCCTTTGCCGCGGACAGCAGCTACAGCCGTGACCGGAATATCTGGCATATCAGCCATGAAGGCCTTGAGCTGGAGGATCCGGCGCAGGCTCCCAATTATGATCACCTTCTGGTTCTGAGCGTTCCCCCGCAGAAGGCTCCCGACAAGGAAGAGTTCGTGACTATGACCTTTGAAAAGGGTGTTCCCACCAGCATCAACGGAGAAAAGATGAAGGTTTCTGATATTATCCGCAAGTTGAATGAGATGGGCGGACGCAATGGAATCGGTATTGTAGATATTGTCGAGAATCGGGTAGTCGGCATGAAATCCCGCGGTGTTTACGAGACTCCCGGAGGCACCATCCTCATGGAGGCGCATCAGCAGCTGGAAGAGCTGGTATTAGACCGGGCCACCATGGAAACGAAGAAAGATATGGCAAATAAACTGGCACAGATTGTATATGAAGGAAAATGGTTCACCCCTCTGCGCGAGGCGGTTCAGGCGTTTGTGGAATCCACTCAGGAATATGTGACCGGCGAAGTGAAATTTAAGCTGTACAAAGGCAACATCATCAAGGCCGGCACTACCTCCCCCTACTCCTTATACAGCGAGTCCCTGGCCTCCTTCACCACCGGAGATCTCTATGATCACCACGATGCGGACGGCTTCATCACTCTCTTCGGCCTTCCCTTGAAGGTTCGGGCCATGAAAATGGCCCAGTTAAAGGCTGAGAAAAAAGATCAGTAGTCCCCAGCAGTTGGGGCCAGCGTCTGAACTGCCGCAAAAAAACTGCTGCAGGCTTTCCGAAATTTCGGAATTTCTGCAGCAGTTTTTGTATTTCTGCGGGCAGCCGCAGGATTACTTCAGTCCTCTCACCGCTTCCACCACATGATCCACGGTAAATCCAAACTTCTCAAAGAGCTGTCCTGCAGGACCGCTGGCACCGAAGCCTTCCATCCCAATCACGGCTCCGTCCAGTCCCACATACTGGCCCCAGCCAAATTTGCCCAAGGCTTCCACAGCGACGCGCTTTCTAACGGATCTCGGCAGAACCTTCTCCTTGTACTCCTCGCTCTGCTCCTCAAACACATCCATACAGGGCATACTGACCACGCGCACATCGATGCCTTCCTCGGCCAAGCGCGCTTTCGCCTCCACAGCCAGACTCACCTCAGAACCCGTAGCGATGATAATGGCATCCGGCGTCTCCTTCACGGAATCCTCCAGCACATAAGCGCCCTTTAAGGCCTCCCTGCTTGAGCCTGCAAGCTGAGGCAGATTCTGTCTTGTCAGCACCAAAGCCGTGGGCGTTTTCTCAGAAGCAAGGGCGCTGTACCAGGCCGCTGCTGTCTCCGTGGCATCCGCCGGACGGAACACATGGAAGTTGGGCATTGCCCTCAGCATGGCCAGCTGCTCGATAGGCTCATGGGTGGGACCATCCTCCCCCACACCGATGCTGTCATGGGTGAACACAAAGACAAGCGGCAGTCCCATCAGGGCGGACAGACGGGCCATGGGCTTTGTGTAATCGCTGAACACAAAGAAGGTAGCGGCAAATGCCTTTAACCCGCCGTGAAGCAGAATCCCGTTGGAGATCGCGGTCATGGCCAGCTCACGAACGCCAAAGTGCAGATTTCTCCCCGCGTAGTTCTCTTTGGAGAAATCCCCCTCTCCATTCATGTACGTCTTATTAGAAGGTGCCAAGTCCGCGGAACCGCCGATCAGATTGGGCAGATGATCCTTAATAAACTGAATCTGCTTGCCCGACAGGCTCCGGGTCGCCTCCGCCTTCTGGGTATCCGGCCAGAAGCCCTCCGCATCCATCAGCCCCTGGGCTGCGTTTGGATCATAGTAGCGGTTCCAAAGTTCCTTAAGCTCCGGATACTTTGCCGCATACTCCGCAAACATAGCCTCCCACTTCTCCTGAGCCGTCTTTCCGTTATTAGCCAAATTCTGATAATTCTGATATACCTCCTGGGGCACAAAGAACGGTTCCTGGGACGGCCATCCCAGATTCTCCTTGAGGGCAGCCACGTTCTCAGCTCCCAGCGGCTCCCCGTGAGCGCTGGCCTTTCCCTGCTTAGCCGGACACCCATATCCGATTTCGGTTTTTACTGTGATGAAGGAAGGACGGCTGGTATCCGCCTTGGCTTCTTCAATCGCGCGTCCGATGGCATCCAGATCATTTCCATCCTCTACAGTCAAAATCTGGAATCCGAACGCCTCCATGCGTTTCTGTACATTCTCGGTGAACGCGATATCCGTGCTCCCCTCAATGGAGATGCGGTTGGAGTCATAGAACACAATCAGCTTGTGAAGTCCCAGGGTTCCGGCCAGAGAAAATGCCTCTGAAGAAATTCCCTCCATCATGCACCCGTCTCCGCCCAGC
Organism: uncultured Enterocloster sp.; assembly: GCA_944376135.1. Classification (GTDB taxonomy): domain Bacteria; phylum Bacillota; class Clostridia; order Lachnospirales; family Lachnospiraceae; genus Enterocloster. The sequence goes on along the minus strand of CALWBS010000074.1, from coordinate 10,370 downwards.
ACATACGTATAATGATCCACAACCGGATATCCTTCCCGGTTGAACACAGACGCCAGATGGGCCTCAGCCATAGCCATTCCCACGGCCATTCCCATTCCGGCTCCAAGAGGCCCTGTGGTCGCCTCCACTCCCGGGGTATGCCGGTACTCCGGATGTCCCGGCGTCAGGGAATCCAACTGACGGAAATTCATAAGATCTTCTTTTGTCAGCCCATAGCCGAACAGATGCAGCAGCGAATATAAAAGCATGGACCCATGCCCGCCGGAAAGGATAAAACGATCTCTGTCCTTCCAATTCGGATCTTCCGGATTGTGCTTCATATGCCTTGCCCAGAGCTCATAGGCCATGGGGGCCGCTCCCAGAGGCAGGCCGGGATGCCCGGAATTAGCCTTCTGCACCCCGTCGGCTGACAAAATGCGGATCGCGTTGACTGACAGCGTGTCGATATGGTTCATGATCTTTCCTCCTTTTATTTACAGCCCTTCGGGACTTTAAGCATTTCTTTTTCTTTTTTTTTTTACAAAATGATTTCTCTGAAAATCCAAGATCCCCTCAGCCTTCATCTTACTCAGCTCGTTGGACATAGCACTCCGGTCCACACAGAGATACTCCGCCAGCTCCTGTCTGCTGTGCGAAATATCAAAACTCCTCCCGCCCTGAGTGATGGCCTCTTTGGAGAGATAGGACAAAAGTTTTTCACGGGTCGTCTTTCTGCATATATGCTCCAGCTTGTCCTCCAGCTTTACATTGTTCTCGGACATCATCCGAAGCATGTTGTGAATCATCCGAGTGTGAAAGCTGCATGCCAGGGAACAGAAGGTAATCATTCTCTGATAGTTCAGAAATAAAACCCGGCTGTTCCCCCGGCTCATCACGCTCACCGGCAGCACCGCGGTCCTGGCACAGGAATACGCTTCCCCGAAGGTCTCTCCCTCCCGTATCTGATACATCTCCTCCTGCCTGCCCCAGAAATTTTCATGGATCACCACGGCCTTTCCCTGCAGGAGAATCATCACCTGGTTCATGGACTCACCCATTCGAAAAATATATTCCCCCTCCTCATACAGTGTATCTTCTGCGGCGGTACACTTGAGAAGAGTGTAAAGCTCATCATCATTTATCCCATAGAACAGGGGAGATTTCTTTGCCAAATGGAGATATTCGTCCATCGCAGCCTCCTTTTTGTTGTATTTACAACACTTATGTCGTAAATATTATATATCTCCCCTCTTTTTCCGTCAATCCTTTCTTTCTGCCAGACGCTCCTTATAGACCGCAATTACCTTCTTCATGGCCTCGGGTCCGGGAGCTCCCAGGGTGTTTCTTCTGTCCACGCAAGTTTTCATGCTGATAGCTTCGTACACATCCTCTTCAAACACCGGGCTGATTTTCTTGTACTCCTCTAACGGAAGGTCATCCAGCGCAATCCCCTTCTCAATGCATACGAGAACCAGCTGACCCACTATCCCATGGGCATCTCTAAAGGGCACTCCCTTGTTCACCAGATAATCCGCCGCGTCCGTAGCATTGGTAAAACCTCGCTTTGCGCTCGCCTCCATCACATCCTTTCGGAAGGTCATGGATGACAGCATCCCAGCGAACAGGGAAAGACACCCTTTCACCGTATCCACTGCGTCAAAGGTCAGCTCTTTGTCCTCCTGCATGTCCTTGTTGTAAGCCAAGGGAAGCCCCTTCATGGTGGTGAGAAGGGAAACCAGAGCCCCATAAACCCGTCCGCATTTACCGCGGATCAGCTCAGCGATATCTGGGTTCTTCTTCTGCGGCATAATGCTGCTGCCCGTACTGTAGGAATCGTCCAGCTCAACAAACCGGTATTCATTGGTATTCCAGATGATAATTTCCTCGCAGAACCGGCTAAGATGCATGGATATAGTGGACAGGGCAGCCAAAAGTTCAATAAGATAGTCCCGGTCCGCCACAGAATCCATAGAATTCAGCGTAGGACCCGCAAAATCAAGAAGGCTGGCCGTATACTCCCGGTCCAGAGGATAAGTCGTTCCCGCCAGAGCTCCGGATCCCAGCGGACAGTAGTTCATCCGGCGGCGAATATCCGCGAGACGGCTGCGGTCCCGGGAAAACATCTCAAAATACGCTCCCATATGATGGGCCAGCGTAATGGGCTGAGCCTTCTGAAGATGGGTAAATCCCGGCATATACGTCTCCGTATTCTTTTCCATAATTTCCAGAATCTCCCGCAGGAGCCGCTCAGTCAGTTCGTCCAGCTCGTCAATCTCATCCCGGATATAAAGCTTCATGTCCAGAGCCACCTGGTCGTTTCGGCTGCGTCCGGTGTGCAGGCGTTTTCCCGCCTCTCCGATCCGCTCTGTCAGGGTTCCCTCCACAAAAGAATGAATATCCTCATAGCCGGAATCGGGTGATATTGTCAGTTTTCCGCTGTCCAAATCCTCCCGGATTTCCTTCAGCCCGCGGACAATCGCATCCCGGTCCTCCTCTGTCAATATTCCCTGCTTTGCCAGCATTTTCACATGGGCAATGCTTCCACGGATATCCTGGCGATAAAATTTCTGATCAAATGACAGGGATTCATTGAAATTCTGAACCAACTGATCCGTTTCCTTTGTAAAACGGCCTCCCCACAGCTTCATAACATTCTCTCCTCTCTTCTGTATTATCTATTTTTAGATATTTCTATTTTTCGGTTTCTGCGCCGGAAAATCCAGTCTCCTCCGGCCAGAGCAGCCAGAAGTACGGCAGACACCGCTGAAATCACGCTTCCCTCCTTAAGTCCCTGGGGCGTATAGACGAAAGAAATCTCGTGATCCCCTGCCTCCAGATCAATTCCCAGGAAAGTGTCAAACACCGGCCGTGTGCTGACCGCCGTTTTGTCCACCAGAACTGTCCATCCCGCATCATAGGGAATGGTGGTAAAAAGAGTTCCCCGTTCCTTGGCCGTCACCATGCCTAGAAGCTCCCTGTCCCCGAAGGATACTATCTCCATGGGGCTCTCATTCATCGCCTCGTAGACCTGGGCAAGCCCCTGGGGGTTGAATCTCCAGACCTCCGCCTGAAGAGTTGGATTCCCCTCATTTTCCGCCTCCAGGATGACCTCCTGCCCCTCTAAGATCTGTCCCAGCTCCAGGAAATATCCCCTGTCCACATTGTCAAATCCCTTGCTTGTCTCCCCGATCACCGCAGAGACATTTTCCACCTTCTTGTTCGTCACATACACATAGTAATCTCCGGTGTCCTCTGCCGTAAAAGTCAGCTTTCTTCCATCGGTTATGCTCTCATTAAAAATGAGCACATCCTCCGTCCCCAGCAGCGCGCACAGATCATTTTGTACCGCGGCCGGATTTCCGGAATCCAGAATCCAGTTTGTCTCCAAATCTCCGGGAAGCATAAAGGCCAGCGGGAGCGTGTACTGATTTTCATAAAGCCACACGTCTCCGGAACGCCCGGCCTGGGACATAAGCGCTCCCGCTGGCTGCTGGTCCGGATACAGACGATATTTGACCGAGAAAAAACTGTCCACCAGAGGGGTGCTCCCTGTGATGCTGTAAGCATTTGTAGAGCTCTCACACCCTAAAATCCGATAAAAATCAGACAGAGCGGCATTGGCCGTGGAGGAAAACAGTGAGGCAGAACGAAAATGCATCCAAGCCCCGTCATTCTTGGTGCGCTGATCCTCCTTCTCCACCCGGTAAAATCCATCGTCCTTGATTCCCTCCAGCAGCATGCGCACATCCTCATTATCGCTCACGTAAGCGGTCCGGCTGGTAGTCGGCACGCTGGTCACTGCCATATTCACCGCGGCTTCTACCGACACCAGCGCCAATGCGGCCAAAAGCACAGCGTCCAGACTCCATTTTCCTTTTTTATAGAGATAAAGAAGGCCCGCATACAGCGCCAGGAGAATGAGAGCGGCATAAAACACAGAAAAGTGATATTGTTCCGGATTATCCACAAGCTTCTCCGCCAGAATCACAAACCCTCCCGCTCCCCAAAAGGCCAGAAGCACATGCTGAAACGGGGTGTCCTCCAGATGGGAGTAGGCTTTGTAGCACATGGTCAGAATCAGCGCAATGTAAATAAACGACTGGCGGCAGGGCAGGCTATTGGGGTAATGGAAGCCATGCCAGATAAAATTCAGAACATTGGTTGAAAAACTGGCATAAAACAGCAGCAGGAGGCCGCAGTATACCACCTTTTCCCTAGCGGAAATCCTTCCGCTTCCTATATATAGGAGGAAAAACAGCAAAACCGCTATCCCGCAGTATATATTTGGCCAGTGATCCAGTCCGATTTCCGTCCCCACATTTCCAATATGCCGCGCAATCATGTCAAAAATAGAGAAATAGGAGGACAGTGTTCCCGGAAAGTTGAAATCGCCTGACGCCGTAGCCCGCAGGGCAAAAACCGCCGGGAGAAGAACTGCAGCCGCCAGTCCTCCGGCAAGCACAGAATACAGAGCAAAACGCCCTGCCGTTTTCAGCCATCCAAGAGCGCCTCTCGGCGGCGTGATGATGACGCGGGCAATCACGTAAATCACCATGAAAATGCAGATCATGATAGAGATATAGTAGTTGGAGAGAATCGAAAGCCCCAGAGCAATGCAGTAGAACTTCCCTCTTCCTTCTTCCACCAGACGTTCCAGGCCCCACAGTATCAGCGGAAAGAGCACAATGCAGTCCAGCCACATAATATTCCAGCTGTAGGCTGCCATATACCCGCTGAGCGCGTAGAAAATCCCGAACAGGCCCGAGCCAAAATCCATCCGTCGGCAGTGTCTGCGCAGATACCACGTAAAGCTCACCCCTGACAGAGCGGTTTTAAGCACAATGAGAACCGTCATAAACTCAATGATTAATCCGCCCGGACACAGAAACAGAAGCCAGTTTACCGGGCTGGCCAAATAATACGCGTAGAGAGCGGAAAAGTTCACCCCCATACCGATATCCCAGGTATAAAGCAGACTTCCCCCATGGGTCAGCTTATACTGAAATTCAGAAAAAAACGGAGCATACTGGTGATACATGTCCGTCCTCAGAAAGCATTCCTCGCCAAAAGGGAATATTCCCCTCTGGGCGAATATAATAATCATCACCGCAATAGGAACAAAAAATGCCGCGACCATGCCGTCCGACGGTTTTAAGATGCGCAGTCTGCCTCCCTGTTCCTCCTGCAAAAGGGGCTTTTCCTCCCCCTCTTCCTCTTCCTGTATTTTCAAATCTTCTTCGTCCTCCGTCAAAGCCTGATCGTCCTCCGGACTGCGGCTGCCTGTCTGCCCTGCGAAATTTCCTCTGGCATCCAGTTCGCCGGCACTGTCTTCCTCCCGCTCCGGCTGAACGATTCTCAAGATCTCGTCCAACTCCCTCTCAACCTGCTCAAGCACTTCTCGTTCCATTTAACGGCTACCCTCTCTAGATTTATCGTTTCCGTTTAAATATCCATAGTTTGCTGAAAATGTAATTCAAAACCATGTTTACCAAGGAGGAAGTAAGCTTGCAGAACAGCTCAAACAGAAAACCCCTGTCTCCTCCCAAACGGACCATAATTACCATAAGCAGCCAGGTGACTGCCCCTGAAAACACGCGGGCCGCTATAAATGCCCCTGCTTCCCGCACCAAATGGGCGGGAGCCAGATCATAGTTGCGGAATACAATCCACTTATTCACCACGTAGGCAAAGAGCACAGCCGCCAGCCATGAAAGCGCCTGGGATGCGCCCACGCCCAGGCCAAGACCGCGGAAAATCCCGTAGGATACAAAATCCACTGCCGTGGTCAGGAAACCGCAGATAATATAACTGATCGTCTCATAATTGACGCATGAATTCCAAAGCTTGCGAAACATAACACACTCCCACAATACGCGCATCCATCCGACGCTTCCCGAACACTTGCGCATACGCTTTTTATTATAGGGCAGCACCCCCCAAAAGTAAAGAAGAACCTCCTACTCCCGGGGTTCATCGGACACAAACGCCTCCGCCCCTTCTGTATAGTAAATAGATCCATCCTCCGTCATGAAAATGCCGTAAATATCCTCCATGGACTCAATTAGACTGCTCCCCTTTTCAATTCCCAGCGCAAAACAGGTGGTGCTCAGACCATCCCCGTCCACAGAGCGCGGAGAGACAATCGTCACCTGCACCAGACCATTGTCATACGGATAGCCGGTCTGGGGATTCAGCAGATGGTGGTAATGCACGCCGTCCTGCACAAAATAGCGCTCATAAACCCCCGATGACACTACGGACAGATCCCTGATATCCAAAATCTCTACCACCTCGCTGCGCTCCGCAAAAGGCCGCTGAAGACCGATTCGGAAGGGTTCACCTCCGGGCCGCTCTCCCACGCAGAGTACATTGCCGCCCAAATTGATGATGGCGCTCTCCACCCCCTCCTCCATGAGGTAGGACTTGATCTCATCCGCGATAAAGCCCTTGGCGATAGCTCCCAGATCAATGGCGGTATCATCATCCGCAAAGGTCACCACATTTCCCTCCACGGACACATTCCGGTAGTCCACCCGTTCCCTGGCCTCCCGAACCGCATCCTCAGGCGGCACATGGGGATTTTCCCCAGTAAAATCCCACAGAGAACTCAAAGGCTCTACGGTAATATCAAAAGCCCCCTCAGAAAGGCGGCTATATTCCAGCCCTTTTGCAATCACTTCCGCGGTTTTTTCCGACACTTCGATCGATCGTTCCCCTGCTGCCCGATGGTTCAGACGGTAAACTTCACTGTTTTCCTTCGTCCGGCTAAGCAGATTTTCATACTCCGCACACAGGTCAAAGCAGCCGTCCAGGATTTCCTGGTCGTCCGTGTCATACAAGGTGACGGTGACAAAGGTATTAAGCAAAAAAGACGACCTGCTGACAGGCTCCGAAATCCTTCTGCCGCATCCTGTCAGGCAGGCCGCGCACAACACTGCTGCAGCTGCCATTATTCTCATCTTTTTCATGCCTTACATTCTAGCACCAGCCCCTGTAAAAGTCAACCGTCTGAGCGAAGGAGCAATCGGAGCGAACGGGTTCACCGGCACGCCAGCAGCCGCTCCACATACCGCATATAGGCGCCTATGGAAAGGACGAGAAAAACCTCCAAAAATGTAGTAATAAACCCTGCCAAGAACAGAAGAAGAAGGGACAGCGCCAGCACCACCCAAAAAAGGAGCCATGCCTTTTTAAAACGCATACGGTCCCTAGCGCTCACAAACCGCAGAAAGCAGGCAAGGCCCGCCGCGAAGAGAATGGGAGAGAAAAACGCAAAGAGCACATGAAGGGCCGCCCCCGCCGGATGTGTCTTGGGCATATACGGAATGAACACCGCCAGAACCAGAAAGAGAACTGCCAGCCGGACGAATCCCCTGCCCCAGACCCTGCGGTAACTGCCTATTCGGAATAAATGCGCTGCGTACAATCCAAAGTAGCCGCTCAGAAAAAATCCCCAAAGAGAAAATACCAGCCGGCTGTCAGAGAAGCTTCCCACCTCTGATAAGTTGGTTCCGGTCCAGCTTCCCAGGGAAGCTAGGAGAAGGGTCGCACCCGGAATCAGATATAAGGTAAAAATATCGTATTTTCCCCGAAATCGTTCCTTCCTCTGCTTCATGTCGTTTCCTCTTATATTTTGATATTACGTTCTCCGAATAAAAAAATAGGGAGCCGTCTCTTCCTATTACTATAAGTAGTAAGAAGAGCCGTTCCCTGTCAGTATTTGATGGAAAAGCCTTTTTTACACTTGAAGCTTTTTCCTGTTTTCCAGATAACTATTTAGAAATTTTATTCCATCCCTTTTAAAAGCTTCTCCACGCTCACCAGCTTTACGCACAGCGCGAAGAGCTCTGTTGCCGTGATCAGATCTGACAGCGGCGGATAGGTGGGAGCAATGCGAATGTTGCTGTCGTGGGGATCCTTTCCATAGGGATAAGTAGCTCCCGCAGGCGTCATCACTACGCCTGCCTTCTTGCATCGGGCCACGATTTCCTTAGCACATCCATCCAGTGAGTCAAATGAGATGAAATATCCCCCCTTGGGATTAGTCCAGGAACCGATTCCCAGTCCTCCCAGCTCCCTCTCCAGAATCTGCTCTACGGCCTCAAACTTGGGGCGGATAATATCCGCATGCTTGCGCATATGCTCCACCATGCCGTGAATATCCCCAAAGAAGCGCACATGGCGCAGCTGATTCACCTTGTCGTGCCCAATGGTCTGATTCTTTAGCTGAGCCTTGATATCCTCCAGGTTATTCTGGGATGCGGCGATACAGGCAATGCCCGATCCGGGGAAACTGATCTTGGAGGTAGAGGCGAACTTGTAGACCAGATCCATATTGCCCGCCCGCTTGCATTCTGCCAGAATCTCAATCAGGTGATCCTGGTCGTGGTCGTACAGATGGTGTACGCCATAGGCATTGTCCCAATAGATGCGGAAATCCGGCGCTGCCGGGGACAGTCTGGCAAAGCGGCGCACCGTCTCATCCGAATAGGAGTATCCCTGAGGATTGGAATACTTGGGCACGCACCAGATTCCCTTGATCGCCTCATCTGCAGACACGAGCTCTTCCACCATATCCATATCCGGACCTTCCGGGCTCATGGGCACATTGATCATCTCAATGCCAAAATATTCTGTGATAGCAAAATGTCGGTCATATCCGGGAACAGGGCATAAAAACTTCACCTTATCCAGTTTGCACCAGGGCGTATTTCCCATGATACCGTGGGTCATGGCACGGGAAATCGTATCGTACATCACGTTCAGACTGGAATTGCCGTAGATGATAATGGCGGAGGGATTCACTTCCATCATATCGCCCAGGAGCTCCTTGGCCTCATCGATTCCCGTAAGACACCCGTAATTGCGGCAGTCCGTGCCGTCTTCGCAGGTCAAATCATCGTTGCTGCTGAGCACATCCATCATGCCCATGGAAAGATCCAGCTGGTCCACGCTGGGCTTCCCTCTGGACATGTCGAGACGCAGATCCCTTCCCTGATAATCGTGATACTTGGCCTTCAGCTCCTTGCGCAGGGCCAGAAGCTCCTCTCTCGTCATTTCTTCATATGGCTTCATCGTCTCCACCTTTATCATCCTTCCCTTCTGCTGTGCTATATTTCTGATTCCATATATCTGATTCTTTATGCGCGGCTGTGTGTTCTCCAAGGACAAATGTCTTTCCCCGGTCAACACTTTTGTGCATTGAAAAAAGCATACACCAAAGTTTCCGTTCCGTCAACCTATTTTTTTAAAACTCCTGCTCCCCTACCGGGACAAAATCTCCTTCCACAGCCGGTTCACCGCTGCCGGATCCGCTTTTCCCTTCATAGCCCGCATAGTCTGGCCCACCAAAAAGCCCATGGCCTTCTCCTTGCCCCCCTTGTAGTCCGCCACAGACTGGGGGTTGGCCTCATAAATTTCCGAAATTACCTTTTTCAATGTCTCCTCGTCATTCACCACCCCAAGGCCCTTCTCCTTCACATAAGCCTCAGGCTCCACGTCACGGGCAAAAATCTCCTCAAACACGGATTTCGCCACCGTGCGGTTGATGGCGCCCTTCTCCACCATCTGAATGAGCGCCGCCAGGTGGGCCGGAGAAAATTTCATCTCCTCCGCATCCATCTCCTGCTCCTTTAACAGACGCATGGCCTCCACCATCAGCCAGTTGGACGCTTCCTTGGGCTTCCCGCAGATTTTCACCGTCTCCTCAAACAGATCCGCCATATGCTTGGAGCTGGTGAGAAGCCCCGCGTCATAAGCCGGAAGGCCGAACTCCTCCTGGTAGCGGGCCATCTTCTCCGTGCGAAGCTCCGGCTGGCGTGCCTTCACTGCCTGGATCCACTCATCGCTTATGACCACCGGGGGGAGATCCGGATCCGGGAAATACCGGTAGTCCTGGGCATCCTCCTTGGAACGCATGGCCTTGGAGCTCTCCTTGTTGTCATCCCAGCGTCTCGTCTCCTGAATGACCTTCTTTCCATCCTCCAGAAGCTCGATCTGCCGGGCCCGCTCCCCCTCAATGGCCCTGGCAATAGCCTTAAAGGAGTTCAGGTTTTTCATCTCCGTACGGGTTCCCAGAACAGTGCTTCCTGCCTCCCGCACGGACAGGTTCACGTCCGCCCGCATGGAGCCTTCCTGGAGCTTGCAGTCCGAAGCCCCCAGATACTGGATCATCAGACGGAGCTTTTCTAAGTAGGCGATGACCTCCTCGGCGCTTCGCATATCCGGTTCTGAGACAATCTCAATCAAGGTGACGCCGCTTCGGTTGTAATCCACCAGGGAGCAGTCCTCCCACTCGTCGTGGATCAGCTTTCCCGCATCCTCCTCCATGTGAATTTCATGGATACCGATCTTTTTGCCGCCGTTCTCCGTCTCGATCTCCACATAGCCGT
>CALWBS010000073.1 GCA_944376135.1 uncultured Enterocloster sp. | reverse complement strand
GCCACGATGAGCACGCTTCCCGGATAGGTCTTTAGGTAAGTCTCCAGCCAGGCAATGGATTCCATGTCCAGATGGTTGGTAGGCTCGTCTAAAAGGAGTACATCCGGCTTGGTGAGGAGAAGCTTGCCTAGGGAAACGCGGGTTTTCTGACCGCCTGAGAGAGCACTTATGGATTTGGAAAATTCCTCCTCCGCAAAACCCAGACCCTTCAGGACACCGGTGATCTCACTCTGAACCGAGTAGCCATCGGCCATCTCAAAGGCGTGGTTTAAGCGGCTGTACTCCTGAAGCATGGAATCCAGCGCCTCCCCGGAGGCGGCTTTCATCTCTTTTTCCAGGCGGCGGAGCCGCTCCTCCATCTCAAGAACCGGCCGTTTGACCTCCAAAAGGGCATCATAAATGGTTTTGGCCCCGGCCAGATCCTGATGCTGGGCCAAATAGCCGATGGAGGCTCCCTTGGACAGGGTAACATATCCCTCGTCCGCGGGCAGCTCCCCAATGATAATTTTTAACAAGGTGGATTTTCCGGCGCCGTTGATACCCACCACGGCGGCCTTTTCATGTTCCTCAATGTGAAAGGACACATGTTTTAAAATATCATTTTCCCCGAAGGATTTGCTTATATTGCTGCACGATAAAATCACGGTAAACTCCTTAAATGTATTCGCATGAAACAGTATAATATAAGAGGCTTCTTTTTGCAAGTGAGCAGCTTCCGGTTTGTCAGTTGCATTTGACATTTATTTGACATCCGCTTATAATAGAAGCCGGTGAGCTGCTCCTATGAACAGCAGCACAAATGACAGAAGAATGGCAGGAAGAAGGAGAGGCAGGAATGGAACGCAAGGAGATTTCCAAAGCAGTGATTTCACGGCTGCCCCGGTATTACAGATATTTGGGGGAACTGATCGAGGAGGGTGTGGAACGAATATCTTCCAATGAGCTCAGCGCCCGGATGAAGGTTACGGCTTCCCAGATCCGGCAGGATCTGAACAATTTTGGCGGATTTGGACAGCAGGGTTATGGGTACAATGTAAAGTATCTTTATGCGGAGATTGCAAAGATTCTGGGGATTGACCGGCAGCATAATCTGATCATCATAGGCGCGGGAAATCTGGGGCAGGCCATTGCCAACTATACGAACTTTGAGCGCAGGGGTTTTGTGATTAAGGGGATGTTCGATATCAATCCCAAGCTCATCGGCTTAGTAATCCGAGGCATCGAGATTCGCTCCGTAGATGACCTTGAGGCATTCATTAAGGAAAATGAAATTCAGATTGCGGCACTCACAATTCCCAAGACTAAGGCGCCGGAGATTGCGGACCGCCTGGTAGCGGCGGGAATCAAGGCGATATGGAATTTCGCCCATACGGATCTGGTGGTGCCGGACGATGTGGTGGTGGAGAATGTCCACCTGTCCGAGAGCCTGATGCGCCTTTCTTACCGGGTGTGCAGCATGCAGGACCGGGAGAAGGCCGGAAAGCAGGAGAAATGATACTGGGAGTTGGAACGGATTTAGTGGAAATAGAGCGCATAGCCAAGGCCTGTGAGAAGGATTATTTTGTGATGCGCACATTCACGGAAGCGGAAAGCCGGCAAGCAAAGGGGTCAGCCTCGAAGCTTGCCGGCTCTTTTGCGGTAAAAGAGGCGGTGGCAAAAGCGCTGGGAACTGGCTTCCGAACATTTATGCCCATTGATATCGAGGTCCTGCGGGATGATTTGGGAAAGCCCTATGTCCGGCTGCACGGCGGAGCGCTTGCCCGGTTTCAAGAGATGGGCATGGAGCGGATTGAGGTGTCCATCACCAACACGAAGGAGTGGGCCATGGCGTTTGCTGTGGGCGAGGGAGAAAAAAGAGAGGAGAGAGAATATGCGGCGGCTTGTGACAGGAAAGCGGGCGAAGGAGATTGACGCGTATACCATGCAGGTAATCGGGATTCCCTCCATGGTGCTTATGGAGCGGGCAGCTCTGGGGGCAGCCCGTGCTGTCAAGAAGCGGATCCCGGCGGGGACATCTGTTTCCTTGGCCCATCCGTCCGTCCTTGCGGTCTGCGGGACGGGCAATAACGGGGCGGACGGCGTGGCGGCGGCCCGAATGCTGCGCCTGGCCGGATACGATGCCTGCGCGGCCATTATCGGCGACGTGCAGCGGGGGACCGAAGAATTTAAAGCGCAGCTGGAAATCGCCGGCCGGGTGGGGGTTCCCATACTGGGCTGGCAGCAGATGGGAGAGCGGGCATGGGACGCGGTGATTGACGCGGTCTTTGGCGTGGGCCTCTCCCGGGAGGTAGAAGGGGATTACCGCCTTTGCATTGAGCGCATGAATTCCCTCACGCCTGCGCCGTCTCTGCGCCTTGCTGTGGATATTCCCTCAGGCATTCATGGAGATACGGGCCGGGTGATGGGCGCTGCCTTCCGAGCAGATGTGACCGTAACCTTTGGATGGGAGAAGCAGGGGACGCTTCTGTATCCGGGACGGGAATATGCGGGAGAGGTGCAGGTGGAAGATATCGGATTCCCGGCTGCGGCCATTGAAGAGGCGCCGGGGACGGGAGGATCCGAAGAGGAGGGAAGCGGCCATCCCGTTTTTACCTACGGTCCCGAGGATCTGGACGGCGTCCCCGTCAGGAAAGCCTACTCGAACAAGGGGAGCTTTGGAAAGGTGCTGATTGTGGCCGGCAGCCGGGGAATGTGCGGCGCCGCGTACTTGAGTGCGCTGGGCGCGTACCGAACAGGGGCCGGGCTGGTAAAGATTCTTACGGTGGAAGAAAACAGGCAGACGCTTCAGATGCTGCTTCCGGAGGCGATTCTGGCTCTCTATGATCCGGCGGATGTGACCGGCGACCGGGAGGAATTCGGCAGATTTATGGAAGAGCAGACCTCGTGGGCGGATGTGGTGGTTTTAGGACCCGGACTCGGAGGAGAACCCTATGTGGAATACCTGGCGGAGGCTGTTCTGACCAGCGCTTTTGTCCCGGTGATTGTCGATGCGGACGGGCTGAATGCCATTGCTGCCCACCCGTATTTGACATCTTACTATACGGAAAATATTGTGATTACTCCCCATTTGGGGGAAATGGCCCGGCTCACCGGACAGAGCATCGGCCAGATTCAGGAAAATCTCCCCGCAGCGGCCATGAAGTACGCGATCCGCTATGGGATTACCTGCGTCTTAAAGGATGCGGCCACGGTGGCCGCCGGACGTGAGGGGAATTTGTACATCAATTCCAGCGGCTCCAGCGCTATGGCGAAGGCGGGCTCCGGCGATGTGCTCACCGGAGTGATTGCGGGGCTCATGGCCCTGGGCGTGGAGGAGGAGCGGGCGGCATTTCTCGGCGTGTACATCCACGGACTGGCGGGAGAAAAAGCCGGGGGAGAGAGCCACAGTCTGCTGGCCTCGGAGCTGGCGGACGGAATTCGGGAAGTTTTGCCATACAGGAGGAAATGAGAGATGAAACCTTACAGCAGAGTATACGCATCCATCGATCTTGATGCGGCGGCGGAAAATGCACGCGCTATGAAGGAGAGCCTTCCGCCGGGAACAGCCATCATGGGCGTGGTAAAAGCGGACGGCTACGGCCATGGGTCGGTGCCTGTCGCCAAGGCCATCGGCCCCTTTGTGGAGGCCTACGGGACAGCCACAGCGGATGAAGCGCTGATTTTGCGGCGGCATGGCATTAAAAAGCCTATCCTGGTGCTGGGGCCCGTGCATCCCTCCCGGTATGAGGAGCTGGTGCGCTTTCAGATCCGTCCGGCCATCTTCCGCATGGAGGAGGCCAGGAAGCTGTCAGAGGAGGCCCAAAAAGCCGGGAAACAGGCTTTTGCTCACATTGCCCTGGATACGGGCATGTGCAGGATCGGCATGCGGCCGGATGAGGCGTCCGCAGAAATGGTTCTGGAAATGAGCCGCCTGCCGGGGATTGTGATTGAGGGGCTGTTTACCCATTTTGCCCGGGCGGACGAGAGGGATAAGACAGCGTATGAGGCTCAGTTTCAGGCGTATCGGACTTTTGAGGCCTTTTTAGAGGAGCTGGGTGTTTCGATTCCCATTCGGCACTGCTCCAACAGCGCGGCGCTCATTGACGGTCTGGCTTCCAACAGCCTGGACATGGTTCGGGCAGGGATCGCTCTCTACGGTCTGTACCCCTCGGATGCGGTGGATAAGAGCCGGGTGAAACTGCGCCCGGTCATGGAGTTAAAGAGTGAGATCACCTATGTGAAGGAGGTGGAGCCGGGGGCGGCCATAAGCTATGGGGGAACTTTTGTGGCAGACAAACCCATGCGGGTGGCTACGATTCCTGTAGGCTACGGGGATGGCTATCCCAGATCCCTATCCAACCAGGGGGATGTGCTGATTCGAGGAAAGCGGGCACGGATTCTGGGCCGTGTCTGCATGGACCAGTTTATGGCGGATGTGACGGACATTCCCGGTGTTAAGGAGGACGACGCAGTCACCCTGCTGGGAAAGGACGGGGATGAGGTGATTACGGTGGAGGAGCTGGCGGAGCGCAGCGGCGGTTTTCACTATGAGCTGGTCTGCGGCATTGGAAAACGGGTGCCCCGGGTCTATTTGAGCGGCGGAAAAGTGGTCGGAACAAAAGACTATTTTGACGACACCTGCAGAGGCTTTTGCTGACCCATGCTCCGAACATTCCGCTCTGTCATATGATGGTATTGTGAGAGTATTTTCATACGTTGTGAATACTTGCCCAAATTGGGGCAATACTAGAGACAGGACCGGCGCCGGCAAGCAGCGGCGCCCGGCGGTGAATTAAAATGACGGAGTGTGAGCAGTGTGATTATCAGACGAGGAGATATATATTACGCGGATTTGCGCCCGGTAGTGGGCTCAGAGCAGGGCGGCGTGCGGCCTGTGCTTGTGATACAGAATGATGTGGGAAATAAGCACAGTCCTACGGTGATCTGCGCGGCAATTACGTCGCGGATGAATAAGGCGAAGCTCCCCACCCATGTGGAGCTGGGGGCCAGGCGCTGCGATATGGTCAAGGATTCAGTCATCCTTTTAGAACAGCTTCGAACCATTGACAAGCAGAGGCTGCGGGAGAAAATCTGCCATATCGACGGGGAGCTGCAGCAGAAGGTGGACGAGGCGCTGCGGGTGAGCCTGGAGCTCTCTACATAAGCGCGCATTGACGAAATGCCTCAAAACTGCTACAATGAATTCAAAAACAGTTCAGGACAGCGTGAAAACAGGGATAAAGACAGGCGTTAAGCTTGCTTATAAGCCTGTTTTTGCCCGCGCTTTCACATTGGATATCCGGAACGATTATATATCCCACCCAAGGAAAGGAGTTCTTTTTTCATCATGGACGATGGTTATTCGCCCGTCAGTATGCTGATACTTATTCTATTTATTCTGCTGGAAGGCGCGTTTTATGGTTTCGGCGCTGCAGTTCAAAATGTCAGCGAGGCAAAGCTGGAGGAGGACGCGCAGGGAGGAAGTGCAAAGGCCGGGCGGCTTCTGGAGATCATCCGGGCTCCGGGCCGGCTGATACATACCATTCAGGTCACAACGCACTTGATCGGCCTGATCATCGGGGCGGTGATCCTGCCGGGACATGTCCGGGGGCTGACAAACCGGTTTCAGGCGGTTTTTGCCGGGATAGGCGGTCTGGGGGCCGTTCTGCCGGGGAGAAGTCCCTGGTGGGAGTGGACGCTGGCAGGTGTGCTTGTGACTCTGTTCTTTCTTTTGATTATCGTAAGCTTCGGAATTGTTGTGCCCAAGCGCCTGGGGGCAAAAGACCCGGAAGTCTGGGGCTATCATTTGCTTCCTTTGATTCTGTTTTTTTCCACGCTTTTCCGGCCGCTCACCGCTCTTATCACCGGGATTTCCTGTCTTGTGCTAAAGGCATTTGGAGCGGATTTATCCCAGAAAGAGGAGAATGTGACGGAGGAGGACATCATGTCCATGGTGAATGAGGGCCATGAGCAGGGTGTGCTGGAAGCCGGGGAGACGGAGATGATCACCAATATCTTCGAACTGGGCGATAAAGAGGCCTGTGATATTATGACCCATCGCACCAATATGACAGCTCTGGAGGGGACGATGCCCTTAAAGGATGCGGTGCATTTTATCCTGAATGAGGGGGTCAACACCCGATATCCGGTGTACGGGGAGGATATTGACGATATCATCGGCATTCTCCATTTCCGGGATGCCATGGCCTGCGCGGCCCATGGGGACAAGAAGGATTGGCTCATCAAAGATATTCCCGGACTTTTGCGGGAGGCCACATTTATCCCGGAGACAAAGGGCATTGATGTCCTGTTCAAAGAAATGCAGTCCCGGAAAATCCATATGGTGATTGTGGTGGACGAGTACGGACAGACGGCCGGCCTTCTCACCATCGAGGACATTCTGGAGGAGATTGTAGGAAATATTCTGGACGAGTACGATGAGGAGGAAGAATTCATCACCCCGGTGGGGGACGGCACCTATGTAATGAATGGACTCACGCCTTTGGATGACGTGATGGACACGCTGGACATTGAATTTGCCGACGAAGATTATGACACCTATGACACGCTGAACGGCTTCCTTCTGTCCCGGCTGGAGCGGATTCCCCAGGAGCATGAGAAGCCGGAGGTGGAGTTTTCCGGATACTGCTTTAAGGTTATGCAGGCGGGCAATAAGATGATTGAGAGCGTCCTGGTATCCCCGGCTTCATCCGAAAAAGACGCGGGACAGGAAACGGAGACCGGCAGGGAACCGGCCGTCGGTGCGGGCAAAGACCCTGACCCTGCAAAGAATCCGGATTTGACTGAGGCGGGTGCCGGAGGATTGGGATAGGAGGCTAAGGGCCGCCGGAGCGGGCGGATTTACTCTTGCTATCTAAAAAGAATCGTGCTAATATAAAAAAGATGTGCTGCTGTAATGCGGCGGAAACTAAAGAGACGGCTTACGGGAGTGAAGCCAGATAAAGCTAAGTTTAGAAAGGGTGTTTTATTCCATGTCAGGACATTCAAAATTTGCAAATATTAAGCATAAGAAGGAGCGCAACGACGCGGCCAAGGGGAAGATTTTTACGGTGATCGGCCGTGAGATCGCCGTGGCGGTGAAGGAGGGCGGTCCGGATCCGGCCAATAACAGCAAGCTGCGCGATGTAATCGCCAAGGCAAAGGCCAACAACATGCCCAACGATACCATTGACCGGGGCATCAAGAAGGCGGCTGGGGATGCGTCTTCCGTGAATTACGAGACCCTTACATACGAGGGCTATGGTCCCAGCGGTGTGGCGATTATCGTGGACACGCTGACAGACAACAAGAACCGGACAGCGGCCAATGTGCGCAGCGCCTTCACAAAGGGCGGCGGCAACGTGGGAACGCCGGGAAGCGTGTCCTATATGTTTGACAAGAAGGGGCAGATCCTCATTGACAAAGAAGAGTGCGAGATGGACCCCGATGAGCTGATGATGGCGGCTTTGGATGCCGGGGCCGAGGACTTCTCCGAGGAGGAGGACAGCTTTGAGGTGATCACGGCTCCGGATGATTTCAGCAAAGTCCGGGAGGCGCTGGAGTCCCTGGGGATTCCCATGATGGAGGCCTCTGTGACCATGATTCCCCAGACCTGGGTGGAACTCTCGGACGAGGAGGATATCAAGAAGTTAAATCGGATTCTTGACCTGCTGGATGCCGATGATGATGTGCAGGCAGTTTACCACAACTGGGATGAATAAGAAAATTACGAAAATAGATTAGAAAAAGCCTCTTTTCGAGCAGCAAATTGGCAGCCGGAAAGAGGCTTTTTGCAAAAAAATAGAGATAAAGAGCCGCCGCCCCGGATAGCAGGCGGCGGCACGCGGTCAGTTGGCCACGACCATGGTTTTGAGTCCTTCAGTGGCGGTGGACGCATTGAAGATGTAGAGCGTGTAGGAATTGTTGGCGCTTAAATTGGCGGCGGCGCTGGCCACATAGGTGTTGGGATAAGCTCCGGTGCGGGCAATGTAAATCTGATACCAGCCGGGGTAGAAGCTGGTGTAGGGGGTTACCTCTTTGTAGCGCACATTGCTGAAGGCAGTGTAGGTGCTGTTCTGGGTGCCGATGGAGACATCAAAGGGGCCAAGATTCAGGGACAGATTGCAGGCCCGCAGGCAGCTGGTGCCGGAGGGGGCCGTACAGGAGATGTCCGAGATTTCCATCAGGTCCAGGCCGCTGGCCGTATTGATGATAGCTACGGTCATGGAGGAGGAGGCCTTCACCTGGATGGCCTTCTGGATGTACACATAGCCGTTGGCCCCGGACACTGTGACGGTCTGGCTGCCTGAGGCGGCCTGGACATAATTTGTGATGTCCCCATTCCCCAGCTGGCTGGCGATCATCCAGTTTCCCAGATATACATAGAAGGGCTGGTAGCCGGTGCTGGCATTCAAAATCCGCACCCGGCCGAAGCTGTTGGAGGTGCAGCTGAAGCACGGGAAGGTAATCCCGGGAATTACCGTCACAGAGGAATTGCCGCCGGTGCCGGGGAATACGGGGCGGAAGATGGGAGGAAAGCCGCCGGTGGGGTGCCGGTCCCCGCCGCCCGCGTCCGGAGCCACCACGGGCCCTCCCTCTCCCGGATTGGGCAGGGGAATTACAGGGGTATGTTCAGGGTTCATAGAACCGTTCATGGAGCCGTTTTGGCCGGTCTGTCCGCTGCCCGCCTCCGGCGCGGTCACGGCCCCTCCTTCTCCTGGGTTGGGAAGGGGAGCCATCGGCACGTCTGCCCCGGTCTCCTGCGCTTCCACATAGGTATCCGGATACTCATTCATTCGGTCCGAATGGTAAGGCTGGTTGTTCATAAATACCTCGCTCTTTTTCATATTTCAGTATAGTCTATTCGGCGGGAAGCCGGAATGTGCATTTTTTTTAGCGCGGGCCGTACGCTTCGCAGCATGTGAGAAAATGGGCGCATTTTCGCAGATTGGGGGCATATAATAAAAGGAACCGGTGTACGGGAGCAAGGCTGCATGGCATGGGAGTCAAAAAGGTCGGCTGTTTCCGCCCTGGGCCTGCCAAGGGACGTGATTCTCGGTGACGTCCTCGTGAGCTTTGTGGGAAACTGCCAGGTAAATATAGAAAATTACCGGGGAATTTTAATTTATACGGACACCCTGGTGAAAATCCGGGCGAAAAACTGCCGTATCGTTATTCAGGGTGAGAACCTACGTATTGAACGGTATACGGCGGAAGAAATGACAATCACCGGCCGTATTCATTCGCTGGAATTTCAGTAGACCGTTCCAAGGAGGGATGCAGTTGATTGAGTGGCTGGCCCGGAATGGGAGAGGATATGTGAGGATTGAGCTCTGGGGCTATTCACCGGAGCGCTTTTTAAACCTGTGCACAGCCAGGAATATTGATATATGGGACATCCGGTGCAATTCCAAGGGAAGGTATGAATGCTGCCTGACGGTTCCGGGATTTAAGCAGATTAAGCCTCTGGTCCGCAAAGCGGGGGTGCGGCTGTCCATCAAGTCGCGCTTTGGCCTTCCGTTTTTTATTTATAGGAACAGAAAGCGCGGGTGGTATGGGGCGGGAATCGGGGCGTTCTTCCTGTTTCTCTGCGTTATGTCCCTTTTTATCTGGGATATCCGGATTGAAGGGGAACGCCAGTATACGCAGGATACGCTGCTGCGCTTTTTGAAGACCATGCAGGTGGAGAGCGGGACTTTGAAGGCGAAGGTGGACTGCGAGGAACTGGAGGAGGCTCTTCGGGCAAAGTTTCCGGAGATCACCTGGGTTTCCGCCGGCATCTCGGGCACCCGGCTATTTATCCGGATTAAGGAAAATGAGGTTTTATCCCGGGTCCCGGAGAAAAATGAGGCGCCGGGAGATATCGTGGCGGCAAAGAGCGGGGTCATCACCTCCATGGTAGTGCGCAGCGGGACAGCCCGCGTATCCGTGGGGGAAGAGGTGGAGGCCGGGCAGCTTCTGGTGGAGGGCCGGGTTGCCATTCTGGGGGACAACGGGGAGGAGATGAACGCCTACTTGGTTCCCGCGGACGCAGATGTGACGGCTCGGACCGTGGAGACATATGAGAAGGAGCTTCCGCTGTTTTATGAGGAGAGGGCGGCCACCGGGCGGGAGCGCCGGGGATTTTACATACGGGTGGGGCCGTGGTCCTATACGTTTCTTATGCCTGCCGGGGGAAACGGGGAGTGGGACTATTTTATGGAGGAGGAACAGCTCACCCTGTTTGCGGATTTCTGTCTCCCTGTGTACTTAGGGAATATACGGGGCCGGGAGATGGTATCCTATGAAAAGAATTACGGCGCGGAGGAGCTTCGGGCCCTGGCCGGGGCAATTAACGCGCAGGAGGTCAAAAATTTAGAGGAAAAGGGGGTACACATTCTGGAAAATAATGATAGAATAGAAACAAGTCCCGCCGGCTGGCATATCAGCGGACATCTGGTGACAGAACAGTCCATTGTAAGCCGGGGGCCGGCGGATGAGAAAGGTTTGATGAAATGAGCGTGATTGAGACACTGATTGATATTCCCGCTGAGCATGAGAAAAATGTCTGCGGGCAGTTCGACGCATATTTAAAAAAGATTGAGCGGACCCTGCATGTGACGATTCTCGCCAGGGACGGGGAGATTAAGCTGATCGGGCCGGAGCAGACCGTGGGAAAAGCAAAGAGCGTATTTGGCAATCTGGTGGAGCTCTCCAAGAGGGGAAATGTCATCACGGAGCAGAATGTGGATTATGCCCTGTCCCTGTCTTTTACGGAAAATGATGATCAGATATTGGAGATCGACAAGGATATTATCTGCCGGACGGTGGCCGGAAAGCCTGTGAAGCCCAAGACCCTGGGACAGAAGCAGTATGTGGATGCCATCCGCAAAAAGATGATTGTCTTCGGCATCGGTCCGGCGGGAACGGGAAAGACCTACCTGGCCATGGCCATGGCCATTCAGGCATTTAAAAACGGCGAGGTGGGCCGGATTATCCTCACCCGGCCGGCCATCGAGGCAGGCGAAAAACTGGGATTTCTTCCCGGCGACCTGCAGAGCAAGATTGACCCTTATCTGCGCCCCCTCTATGACGCCCTGTACCAGATTATGGGGGCGGAGAGCTTTGCCCACAATTCGGAGAAGGGACTCATCGAGGTGGCTCCCCTGGCCTATATGCGCGGACGGACGCTGGACAACGCATATATTATTCTGGATGATGCCCAGAACACCACACCGGCCCAGATGAAGATGTTTCTTACCCGCATTGGATTTGGCTCCAAGGTGATTATCACCGGTGACCAGACCCAGAAGGATCTGCCCGCCGGAGCGGTTTCCGGACTGGACACCGCCTTAAAGGTGTTAAAAAAGATTGATGATATCGGTTTTTGCTATCTCACAAGCTCGGATGTGGTGCGCCATCCCCTGGTGCAGAAGATTGTCCAGGCATACGATGACTATGAGAAGCGTACGGCCCCCCGGGACAGAGAGAAAACCCAGAAAATGCCGGCGGACGTGCTGCGGGAGAAGGCACCTCGGGTACGCCGGGCCAGAGTGCGGCTGCGGCGCTCTTAGAGTGTGTCTGAACGGCTGCGTTTCAGAAAGGAACACATATGACAATTGCGATTGAGTACGAAGCGGAGAAAAAATTGGAGCTGCCTTATGAAGAGATTATCCGGGAGATTGTGGAGGCATCCCTGGACTATGAGGGCTGTCCCTACGAGGCGGAGGTGAACGTGATTCTCACGGACAACCCTTCCATTCAGGAGATTAACCGGGAGCACCGGCAGATCGACGCGCCGACGGATGTTCTCTCCTTCCCGCTGGTGGATTATGAGCGCCCGTCGGATTTCTCCCATGTGGAGGAGCAGGCGGAGGATTACTTTAATCCTGAGACCGGGGAGCTGATGCTGGGGGATATCGTGATTTCCGTGGACAAGGTGGAGGAGCAGGCGGAGAAATACGGCCATTCTCAGAGGCGTGAGCTGGCCTTTTTGGTGGCCCACAGCATGCTCCATCTGTGCGGCTACGACCACATGGAGGAGGGCGAACGGCTGGAGATGGAAGCGCGCCAGCGGGCGATTCTGGATACGCGGGGGTACAGCCGGTGATTGGGAAAAAGGGCGGTTGGCTGTTTGCAGCGGCGGTCATCCTCGCCCTTTCAGGCTGTGCGCGGCAGGCAGACGGCCCGGCCGCGGCTGCGGTAAAGAGCCCTTCTTTGACGGACGGGGCCGGACAGGGAGCGGGAGAGGCCAAGGAGCCGGCAGATGCGTCTGCGGGCGTGGGGGAGATCGAAATTTTTTCGGATCAGTCGGATGAAAACCTGCCGGAATACTATCTGCCCGAGGAGCGGCAGGCTGCGGACGGGATGATACGCAGTTATCTGACCGGACAGCTCATCGAGGAGGCCAAGGGGCAGCGCCGCCCTGTGGCAGTGATGATGAGCAATGACCGCGAGGCGCAGCCCCAGTACGGCATCAACCGGGCGGGGGTGGTCTATGAAGCGCCGGTGGAGAGCGGGATGAACCGTTTTCTGGCGTTTTTGGAGGATTACGACAGTCTGGA
>CALWBS010000072.1 GCA_944376135.1 uncultured Enterocloster sp. | reverse complement strand
ACCGCTACCTTCGGAACGGTTATGGCCTCCTCCCTGGTGGCCTACGGCTTTGCCAGATTTCAGTTTAAAGGAAAGAAAATCTTGTTTACGGCCATGCTTCTTTCCATGATGCTGCCCGCACAGGTTTTGATGATTCCGCAGTATCTGTGGTATCAGAAGCTGGGCTGGGTGGGAACCTATCTGCCGTTAATTGTACCGTATTTCTTTGCCATTCAGGGATTCTTCGTGTACCTGATGAGCAACTTTATTTCCGGTATTCCCTATGAGCTGGACGAGGCGGCCAAGATCGACGGCTGCTCCTATTTCAGCCTTTACCGGTACATCATTTTCCCGTTAATTAAGCCGGCGCTTGTTACGGCCTGCATCTTCTCCTTTATTTGGAGATGGGACGATTTCTTGTCCTCCCTGCTTTACGTCAGCAAGACGGCCATGTATCCCGTCAGCTTGGCATTGAAGCTGTTCTGCGACCCGGGTGCGGCTTCGGATTACGGCGCTATGTTTGCAATGGCGACTCTTTCCATCCTGCCGGTTCTGGTTATCTTCCTGATTTTCCAGAAGCATCTGGTAGAGGGAATCAGCACCTCCGGCCTGAAGGGCTAAGGAGCACTTGAAAAAAGGCGTAGTCAGGGCCGGTACTTGATAGGGAGGGCTCCTAGCAGGGCGTACGCCGGAAAAATGTGAGGATAACGTATGCAGTTCATTGATGAAAGAAATGAAAAATTTATTAGCGAGCTGGGAAAGCTGGCCCGTCCCGAGGGGAGAGCGGTGACGGACTGGCGGATGGCGTGCACAGGGCCGCAGCGTGTGGAAAAAGAGAACCTGGGAGAACTGAGCTGGCAGGCTTTTGACACGACAGGGACCTGGGGCGGACACGACACCTACTACTGGTTTGAAACGCGGGTGGAGATTCCGCAGGAATTTGACGGAAAATGCATCGTCTTTCAGGTAAAAACAGGCCGTGAAGGGGAGTGGGACGCCACCAATCCGCAGTTCCGTGTGTATGTGAACGGGGCCCTCAAACAAGGGATGGATGTAAACCACAGGGAAGTAATTTTAACCGAATGCGCAAGAGCAGGGGAGGAGTTTCTGCTTCAGCTTTCCGCCTATACGGGGAACCAGAATTTTTACCTGCATCTGGAATCAGAGATTCAGGTATTGGACCGAAAACTGGAAGCGCTGTACTACGATCTGGAAGTGCCCCAGAGCGTACTGCGCCTGCTGGAAACGGACAGCAATGAGGCGATTGCGATTCGAAAAGCGCTGACACAGGCACTCAATCTGGCGGATATGCGGATGCCGGGGTCAGAGGAATTTTATGAAAGCCTTGATCGGGTCAAGGCGTATATGGATGAGGAATTTTATGGGAAGGAATGCCAAAAGAGCCGGGAAACCATCTATACGGTAGGACATACCCACATTGACGTGGCCTGGCTGTGGCCCCTTTCGGTCACAAGGGACAAGGCGGTGCGCAGCTTTTCCACCGCGCTGGAACTGCTGCGCCAGTATCCGGAATTTATATTCATGTCCAGCCAGCCCCAGCTCTACAAGTACGTGAAGGAAAATGCGCCGGAGATTTATGAGGAAATCCGGCAGAGAGTCCGCGAGGGGCGCTGGGAAGCAGAGGGCGGCATGTTTTTGGAGGCGGACTGCAACCTCTCCTCCGGCGAGTCCTTAATCCGTCAGTTTGTGTACGGAAAACGGTTTTTTAAAGAGGAATTTGGGGTAGACAACAAGATACTTTGGCTGCCGGATGTGTTCGGATACAGCGCGGCCCTGCCCCAGATTATGAAAAAATGCGGCATCCGGTACTTTATGACAACAAAAATCAGTTGGAGCGAAACCAACAAGATGCCCAACGATACCTTCCTGTGGGAAGGCATTGACGGAACGAGAATCCTGACGCATTTTATCTCCGCAAGGGATTACAACGCCAGCCTGTTTGTGGGAGGAAAGAAGCGCCCGCCGCATTTTACCACCTACAACGGCGAGCTGACGGCCTCCCAGATTAAGGGAACCTGGCAGCGCTACAGCCAGAAGGAGCTGAACAATGAGGCGCTCATGTGCTTCGGATTCGGAGACGGAGGCGGCGGCGCCACAAGGGAGATGCTGGAAAATAGCCGCAGGCTTTCCAAGGGAATACCGGGCTGCCCTGTGGCAAAAATGAGCACGGCCAGAGAATTTTTTGAACAGCTCGAGAAGTCTGTCTTGGGCAAAGAGGAGCTGGCCACCTGGGTAGGCGAGCTGTATCTGGAATACCATCGGGGAACCTACACTTCCATGGCCAGAAACAAGCGGTACAACCGGAAGGGAGAATTCCTTCTGGAAAATCTGGAAGGCCTTGCCAGCGCGTCAACGCTTGCAGGCGCACGCCCACATGGTTACCAGGAAGAGATGGACGGCCTTTGGGAGATCCTTTTGCGCAACCAGTTCCATGACATTCTGCCCGGCTCCTCCTGCAAGGAGGTCTATGAAGATTCCAAGGCGGAATACGAAGTGCTGTTTGAGCGGGGAAATGCCCTAAAGCAGAAGCTCTTGGGCCGCCTGGCGGAAGAGACAAGCGCCGAGAACGGCACGCTTTTGGTCTACAACCCCAACGCGTTCTGCGGCCAGGGACCGGTCTATGTAGAATACCCTGAGCAGCTTGCCAATCCAGCAGCAGTTGCTGCGGACGGAAGTATCTGCCCGATACAGAAAACTTGGGACGGCAGGGGCGTATTTTTAGCCGACGGCGTGCCGGCAAAGGGAATGGGAACCTATTCTCTGGCCGGGCAGGAGGCGCGTTCCGGTCAGGTGCACTTTGACGGACACACGGTGACGACGCCGTATTTTGCCGTCACGCTCAATGAGGCGGGCCAGTTTGTCTCCTTTGTGGACCGGCGGGCCGGCAGGGAGCTGTTAAAGGAGAACCAGAGAGGAAACGTGTTCGTAACCTATGAGGACAGGCCCCATTATTATGACGCCTGGGACATCAACGAATACTATACAGAAAAGCCCTACCCCATTGAGGACAGCGCGTCCATCTCGGTTGTGGAGGACGGGCCAGTGCGCATGGTCCTGCGGATCGTACACACCTATCTGCAGTCCGTCATTGAACAGGATTTGATTTTCTACTCTGCGCTTGACCGGATTGATATGGATTACCGGATTGACTGGAAGGAAAAGAACATCCTGTTGCGCAGCTACTTCCCGATTGCGGTTCACGCGTCCGCGGCTTCTTACGAGATCCAGTACGGCAGCGTAGAACGGCCGACCCACAAGAATACGTCCTGGGATCAGGCAAAATTTGAAGTGTGCGCCCATAAGTGGATTGACCTGTCGGAAGACGGCTACGGAATCAGCGTGTTAAATGACTGCAAGTACGGCTGCGATATCCATGACGGCGTGATTGGACTGACCCTTTTAAAATCCGCAGTTTACCCCAATCCGGATGCGGATCGGGAACTGCACCGGTTCTCCTATGCCCTGTGTCCGCATAAGGGAGGCTGGCGGGAGGCCGGCACGGTGCAGCGGGCCTACGCCTTTAATAATCCCATGGAGGCGCAGATGAAGCGGGAAGCAGGGGGAAGCCTTGCGCCCGGACAGGACATGGTGCAGACCGACAGCGAGAATGCGGTCATTGAGGTTGTAAAGCCGGCCTATGACGGCAGGGGCCTGATTGTGCGTCTGTATGATGCATTCAACCGGACTTCCGATGTGAACCTGAAGCTGTGCGTGCCCGTGCGGAAAGCATTCCTCTGCGATATGCTGGAACAGGACGAGAAGGAACTGACAGTAGAAGAAGGGACCGTTGCGCTTCATGTGAAACCCTATGAGATTGTGACAGTCCGGCTTCTGACGGAATAAGGGAGAATGACCTGGCAGGCAGGAAAAACAAGAGAAAAGAAAGGAACAGATATGGAGGGACAAAATCGTATGAACGAATCAAACATTCAGTATGAAAATCCCACATACCCGCAGTTTGGAACCATCTACAAGGGAGATTATTATGAGGATCTTCCTTTTGAGGAGTATATTGATTTCAAGCAGCCCCTTCCCAAGACCGGGGACGGCAGCAAGGTCTTCGACATACGGGATTTCGGCGCTGTAGCAGAAGAGGGAAGACTCAACACGGAGGCCTTTCAGGCAGCGGCGGACGCCTGCAGGGAGGCTGGCGGAGGAACGATTTTGGTGCAGGACGGCACCTATCTGATGGGGACGGTTTACCTGTACGACAATACGGTTCTCCACATTGCGCCCGGGGCGGCGATTATGGCGACAAGGGAAAACCGCCGTCTGGACCGCGCCTTTTTGCGGGCCGTGGGAGCGGAGAACTTGGTCATTACCGGCGGCGGAAAAATATGCGGAAACGGGGAGTATTTTGTGCGCATGCCGCGGCTGAAGCCCCGGTTTGAGCCCCTGCCCTGGACCCATCTGGCGCCCAGAGGGACCATCGATTTGGAGCTTCCGGAGACCACACTGCGCTACAACTACAGAAGAAGAATCCGTTTTTCAGAGGACAAATACCTGGAAGGAATCGGCCCCACCGAGCGGCCGGACTACATGGTGTGGCTGGACGGATGCACCCATGTGCGCATTGAAAATATCATCCTTGAGGATGCGATGAACTGGACGCTAAATCTGTTTCGCTGCGACGGGGTGACCGTAAAAAATATGGTCATCAACAACAACCGCCATGTGGCAAATACGGACGGAATCGACGTGACAGGGAGCAGCCGGGTGGAGATAAGCCACTGCTTTATATCCACGGCGGACGACGGGCTTGTGCTCAAGAACCCGGAGGAAACAGGACGGGACATGGAGAACATTCACATCCATGACTGCCAGGTGATTTCCGTGATGAACACCTTTAAGATAGGGACGGAGACAAAGTATAACATCCGCAATGTGCTTGTGGAGGACTGCTTCTTCTTCATGCCGGACATCTACCCGGGCTGCACGTCGGGCATTTCCATTGAATCCGCGGACGGGAGCATGATTTCCAACATCATGGTGCGCAACATCCGCATGAGCCGTGTCTGCTGCCCGCTGTTTATCTGCCTGAATATGCGCAACCGCTACGAGGCGGAGTACACCCCGGACGGGAGCGGCCGCTACTGGGGCGGAATGATTGAGAATGTGTCCATCGAGCACATCCAGGCGGAGGGGGCAGAGGTCCCCAGTCTGATTTTCGGCTTTGTAAGCGCCAACAAAGAGGGCGAGATTGTGCGCAAGGCCGTGAAAAACATCCGGGTGAAGGATTTTAAAGTTGTGTACTGCGACAATGAGGAAATGCTGGATATTCCGGAGGAAATTGAAGAGTACCTGTACGCATATCCGGAGAACAATACCTTCGGTGATGTGGATGCCTTCGGGATCTGGGCCCGCCACGTAGACGGCCTTTCCCTGGAGGAAATTGCGGTGGTTCCGAGAAGCTGCAATACGAGAGATATGATTAAGCTGTACGATGTGAAGTAAAATATCCCATAGCAGCCTGCGGCCGGCCGGAGAGGCGGGCCGCAGGCTATGCCGGAAAAAGAGGAGGAATCGGACGTGAAAGCAATAAAATTTGACAAGCCGTGGAGCGTTTCCTGTGTGGAGACGGACGAGCCCAAGGCTGCTGAAAATCAGGCACTCATCAAGGTGAAATCTGCCGGAATCTGCGGCAGCGATATCGGAGCCTTTCGGGGAAGCAACAAGCTGGTATCGTATCCGAGAATCATCGGACACGAAATTGCCGGGGAGATTCTCTCGATTCCGGAAAACAATCCCAGAGGGCTCAAAGTGGGAGACAAGGTCATCGTTGATCCCTACCTGTACTGCGGCCACTGCTATCCCTGCTCCATCCACAGGACCAATTGCTGCGTGGATTTGAAGGTACTGGGCGTGCATGTGGACGGAGGCATGGCGGAATATTTTGCCCATCCCGCGGATATGCTCTGGAAGCTTCCGGATGACATGCCCTGGGATTTGGCGCCCATTGCAGAGCCCCTCACCATCTCCCTGCACGGAATCCACAGAGGAGGAT
Organism: uncultured Enterocloster sp.; assembly: GCA_944376135.1. Lineage (GTDB taxonomy): Bacteria > Bacillota > Clostridia > Lachnospirales > Lachnospiraceae > Enterocloster. The sequence continues at coordinate 9,506 of CALWBS010000072.1, read as the reverse complement.
TAAAGGCAGGAGAGCATGTGGTGATTATCGGCGCAGGCCCGATTGGCATGCTGGCCGCCATGGCCGCCATCGCCTACCAGGCAGAGCCGATTCTCATTGACTTGGTGGAGGAGCGTCTGGAATTTGCCCGGGAGCTGGGCGTGAAAAAGACCATCAATTCCAAGACAGAGAACGCGGTGGAGAAGATTGCGGCCTACACCGACGGGCGCATGGCGGAACTGGTGATGGAGTGCTCAGGAGCCAACCCGGCCATCCGTTCCACCCTGAACTATGTCTGCAACGCGGGCCGCATCACCCTGACCGGTTGGCCGAAGAATGAGACGCCTCTGCCCACGGACCTGATTACCAAGAAGGAGGTTGACATCCGCGGAGCGAGAACCAGCGCCAATGAGTTCGAGGAAGCCATCGACTTAATCTACACGGGCAAGGTGGACGTGCGGAAAATTTTGACCAAGGTAATCCCCATCGAGGAAGTGCCGGAGACCATCATCGACATTGAGAAGAATCCGGGAAATTATATGAAGGTGAATGTGAAGATGGACTAAAAAGGAGAAACGGGCTCAGCCTCACAGGGATACGGCGGTTCCATAGAAGAAGGATATTCAGGATCTTCTGCAACCCCATGATAGGGAACGAAAAATGGCGATTTTAAGGGAGCATTTTACTCGGCTGGTTTTTATGACAAAAAAGATTGAGAATACAACTGTTTTATGTTAAAATGTCAAAAGAGCTCTCTTTGAGGGGCTCTTTTGTTCTGTTTAGGGGGCAGCTGCCGCTTCAAAGTGTTAAAGCTTCGGCTTAGTTCTCTGCCGGATATACGTTAGAACGTATATGTGAAGAAATGGCGGAGCACCCCGGCAGGCAATTATAAACATAAGAGGGGAAAATGGTATGGAAAGAGAAAAGTTTTCTTCCCGGCTGGGCTTTATCCTGATTTCTGCGGGATGCGCCATCGGCCTGGGAAATGTGTGGCGGTTTCCCTATATTGTAGGGGCTTACGGCGGGGCTGCCTTTGTGGTGATTTATCTGCTCTGCCTTCTGGTTTTGGGACTTCCCATTGTAGTCATGGAGTTTTCCGTGGGCCGGGCCAGCAGAAAGAGCGCGGCGCTCTCCTTCGATATCCTGGAGCCTAAGGGCAGCAAATGGCATTTGGCCAAATATCTGACGATGGCGGGCAATTATTTTCTGATGATGTTTTACACCACAGTGGCCGGCTGGACCTTTGTGTACATTATAAAGACCTTGAAGGGGGATTTTGCCGGGCTTACGGCGGAGGGCGTGGAGGGCGTCTACGGCGCGATGCTGGCGGATCCAGCGGTTATGGGGGCTGCGATGCTGGCGGTAATTCTTCTGTGCTTTGCCGTCTGTGCCCTGGGGCTGCAGAACGGGGTGGAGCGCATCACCAAGGTGATGATGGTTCTTTTGTTCCTTCTCCTGTTTGTCCTGGCAGTCAACTCCGTTATGCTGGAGGGCGGCGGCCCCGGCCTGGAGTTTTACTTAAAGCCGGATTTCGGGAAAATGATGGAAGCCGGATTCGGAGAAGCGTTTTTTGCGGCTTTGGGCCAGTCCTTCTTTACCCTGAGTATCGGAATCGGCGCTTTGGCAATTTTTGGCAGCTATATCGGCAAAGAGAAGCGGCTCACCGGGGAGGCGATCAGCGTGACGCTTTTGGATACCACCGTAGCGTTTATGGCGGGACTGATCATTTTCCCGGCCTGCTTTGCCTACGGCATTGAGCCCACATCCGGTCCCTCTCTGATTTTTATCACCCTTCCCAATGTGTTTAACCACATGGCGGGCGGAAGGTTCTGGGGAACCCTGTTCTTCATCTTTATGTCTTTTGCGGCTCTATCCACGGTGATTGCGGTGTTCCAGAACATTATTTCTTTTGCCACGGATCTGACCGGCTGCAGCACAAAGAAGGCCATTGCCTGGAATCTTCCGATTATCACGGTGCTATCCCTTCCCTGTATGCTGGGTTTCAATCTGTGGAGCGGCTTCCAGCCTTTGGGGGCGGGCAGCACGATTATGGATCTGGAGGATTTTATCCTCAGCAACAATATTCTGCCCATCGGAAGGGTGATTTATCGGGTGTTCTGTACGAGCCGGTACGGCTGGGGATTTGAGAAGTTCCTGGCGGAGGCGAACGAGGGACAGGGCATCAAGTTCCCCAAGTGGGCGAGATTTTATGTCACGTACATTTTGCCCCTGATTGTCCTGGTGATTTTCGTGCAGGGATACGTTTCCAAGTTTATGGGCTAGAGCGAGTTTGAAATGCGCTCTACTGCATCAGATGGAGTCAAAACATGCAGTTTAATTCGTACCTGTTTTTATTTATTTTTCTGCCTCTTACCCTGGCCGGATATTTCGGGCTGTACCGGCTGGGGAGAGGACGGGGCGCCCGCCTGTTTCTAGCGGGTGCCTCCTTTGTCTTTTTCGGATACGGAAATTTCTGGTATGCGGTTCTGCTGGCGGGAAGCGTCCTTTTTAACTGGTGGGTGTCCGCAGGGCTTGCCGGGAGAACCGTCACAGGTATCCACAAACGGGTGGAGGAGAGAACGAAGAAGCCGGCACCCGGCCGCCCGCTTCTGGTCTTCGGCATCCTGGCCAACCTGGGCCTTCTTTTTTATTTCAAGTATTTTAACTTTTTCATCGATAATCTAAATCTGGTTTTTAAGCAGGACTGGGTCTTTTCCCAGGTGCTTCTCCCTGCGGGCATCAGCTTTTTTACCTTTCAGCAGATTGCCTGGCTGGTGGATTCCTACCGGCAGGAGACCGGAGCGTACGGCTTTTTGGACTATCTCCTCTTTACCGTATATTTCCCCAAAATATCCATGGGGCCGATTCTGCTCCACGGGGAATTTATTCCGCTTTTGAGTGAGGAGAAACGCCACCGCCCGGATGCGGAATATATGGCCAGAGGGCTCGCAATGCTGGCTGCGGGACTTTTTAAAAAGGTGATTCTGGCGGAATTTTTCGGCGGAGGCGTGACCTGGGGATATGGAAATATCGCCTCGTTGAGCGCGACGGATGCCCTTTTTGTCATGCTCGCCTATTCCTTCCAGCTCTATTTTGATTTCAGCGGCTACTGCGATATGGCGGGAGGCATTTCCCGCATGTTTCATCTGGAACTTCCGCAGAATTTTAATTCCCCCTATAAGGCGCTGTCGCCGGTGGATTTCTGGAAGCGGTGGCATATGACGCTGACCCGCTTTCTTCGGACCTATATCTATTTCCCGCTGGGCGGAAGCCGCAGGGGGACGGCCCGCACCTACATAAATATCATGATTATTTTCCTGGTCAGCGGGATCTGGCACGGAGCGGCTTGGACCTTTATCTTCTGGGGACTGCTCCACGGATTGGCCCAGTGTTTGGAGCGGGCGCTGGGAGGATTCTGGAAAGGCCTTCATCCTGCTTTCCAGTGGATGTGCACCTTCCTTTTTGTCAATGTGGGCTGGGTATTTTTCCGGTCGGAGAGTATCGGGCAGGGCGCGGCGTTTTTGAAGAAGATGGGAGATTTTTCCAACATGCAGCTCAATCCCGGCTTTATTGCAAGCTTTTCCATGATAGAGCTTCCTGCTGTTTTCCAGGAGCACCGGCTGCTAACCGTGATCCTGGTTTACGCTGCGGCGCTGTGTCTGGTATTAAACGGGAAAAATATGGATGAGCGGGTCTTTCGGCCGAGCGTCCGGTCCGCTGTGGGAACGGCCGTGCTCCTCGTGTGGTCCGTTTTATCCCTGGCCGGGATTTCCACCTTTATCTACTTTCAGTTTTAGGGGACGGAGAGATACGTATGAAGCAGAGAGATACACGGTATAAGCGATGGCTGGGACTCACTCTGGGCCTTACGGCGGCGGGCCTGGCCGTCTGCGGCGGCCTGGTGGCGGCGGTGGATCCGTTTTTTCATTACCACAAGCCGCTTTCCGGACTGGCATATCCCATTGACAGCGAGCGCTATCAGAATGACGGGATCAGCCGTCATTTTTCCTACGACGCGGTGATTACGGGGACCTCCATGACGGAGAACTTCAAGGCCTCCCTGTTCGATGAACGGTTTGGGACCCATGCTATCAAGATTCCTTTTGCGGGAGCTACCTACAAAGAGGTGGACCAGGCCGTGCGGCGGGCAATCACCTACAATCCCGGTATCAAAGTGATTCTGCGCAGTCTGGACGGGAGCTTTTTAATCCAGGATAAGGATTCATGGAATGAGGCGGCTCCCCGGCCGGATTATCTCTACGACAGCAATCCGCTCAACGATGTAAACTATCTGTGGAACAAAGAAATCATTTTCGGAAACGTGAAGGCGGTGTTTGCGCGCACAGAGGCGGGAGAAAAGACGACCACCTTTGACCAGTATATGAATTGGGCCCCGGAGCGGGAGTGGGGAAAAGCGGCCGTTCTAAAGACGTATGACCAGCCGACGGAGCGCTTTGTGCAGGAAAATCCTCTGACAGAGGAGGAGGCCCGCATGGTGCGCGAAAATCTGGAACAGAATGTGCTTGCGGCGGCCAGAGAGAACCCGGAAATTACGTTCTGCTGCTTTTTTCCGCCCTACAGCGTAGCCTACTGGGACAGCGAGCTGGCGGCCAAGGGGAATATGGGCAGACAGCTTGCCGCCCTGCGCCTGGCGGCCTCCCTTCTCTTGGAGGAGGAAAATATTCGCCTCTTTGTCTTCGACGACCAGACGCAGATCACCTGCAATCTTGATAACTACATGGATGTACTCCATTATTCGGAAGCGGTGGGAGACCAGCTTATCGTCTGGATGGCGGCGGGGGAGCACCGGCTGACCAAGGAGACGATGGATGCGTATTTTGCGCGGGTGGAGGCGCTTTACCGGAATTATGACTACGACTCCCTCTATTCGGAAGAAACTCTTACAATAAAAGAATGAAAACAGGCCTGCGGAATCATAAAAAATCCGCGGGCCTGTTTTTATGGCCATATTCTTTTTAAAGCCTGCACCTGTGGTAAAAAGCCTACCGGTTCGCCCCCGGTCCTCTCTCCTCCACCGTGGGACGGTTGGACTGGTACGCAGGGCCAACGGGCTGGACGGTTGCCCCGGGGCTCTCTCCGGAGCCGGAAGGACCGTCGGATGCCCCGGTAGAGGGCTGGATGATGATGGAGGCAGCGCTTGTGTGAATGGGACAGGTCCCAGGGATGGCAAAGTAGGAGTCATCTGTGGTTCCGGTCTCGCCTTCCGGAAGGACCATGCATACCCGAGAGGACTTGTTGGGGCAGAACTCAGTGGCCCGCCCGCCGGACTCGGCACATACGGTGACGGCCACATGCTTGTCGCAGACTTCGGTGGACACCGTTCCCTTTGCAAAGTATTCCGTATACACGGCATTTCCCCTGGGGTCCGCGCTGCACACGCCGGAGACCGCCAGCTTGCCGGATTTGCGGCAGATCTGTGCGGTTTCCACGCTGTCGGGGACTGCAAAGCCCGGGTCAGCCAGCCCTTCGTGAATCCGCTCCATAATATTGCGCCAGATATCCTTGTGGAAGGAGGTTCCTCCGTTATTGCTAAGTTCCTGGCGTTTATCACAGCCGCCCCAGATACCGGCCGTATAGTAAGGGGTAAAGCCCACAAACCAGATGTCCCGGTTGTCTGTGGTGGTTCCGCTCTTGCCCGCTGCGGACATATTGGAGAGGGCTGCACGGGTGCTGGTGGAGTTGATGGGAGATACGCCGGAGCGCATATATTTTTTGTTGGCCTTTAAGGAACCAGCCATGGCGTCCGTCAACAGGAACGCTGTGGAATCCTTGAGGACCTGTTTGGTCTCAGGTTCATTGTCAATCAGTGTCTTGCCGTTGTGATCCAGTATCTTTGTGAAGAACCGAGGCTTGATGTACACGCCGCCGTTGGCGATGGAGGCGTAGGCACCCGTGAGCTCCAAGTTGGTCACGCCGTTTGTCAGACCGCCGAGAGCCATGGAAGGCACCAGGTCATCGGACACAAGGGAGGTGATTCCCATATTTTGAGCGTATTCCATGGCAAGCTGAGGCGTAACCGTCTCCATCAGGCAGCGCACAGCCACCACGTTCATCGAATAGATAATGCCGTCGCGGATGCTGGAATAGCCGGTATATCCCCGGCTGGTTCCCCACCAGTTGCGGAATGTCTTGGTCCCGATGGTGTAAGGGCCGTCATAATAGACGGTGCCCAGGGTGGCGCCGCAGGCGTCCATGGCTGGGGCAAAGGCAGAGATCACTTTGAATGCGGAACCGGGCTGGCGGGGCACGTCGCTGGCCCGATTCAGCGTCCGGCTGGCAGTCTTTTCCCCGCGTCCGCCGCTTATGGCCTTTACCTCCCCGGTGCGGTGATCCATGAGGACAAAGGAGACCTGGGGCTCAAGAATGAAATCCTGCCGCTCCCCGATGATCTCGTCATCCTCCTTCAAAAGCCATGCCTTGTACTGGTCAATATCTGCCTGTGCCGCCTCCTCGCTGGCATACAGGCCGTCAAAAGAGGCGTTTCCCAGCGTGCTGCGGCGAAAAGCAGTTAAATCCTCCTCAGAATAGTGCTCGGTTGTCCCGTCACCATGGGTCACGGACAGCCGGAACTCCACAGAATACTTAGCTACAGAGTAATTGGAGGGGTTATTTACCTCCTCGTCCACGATTGCCTGCATTGCGGGATCCTGGGTGGTGTAAATCTGCAGGCCGCCGGAATAGAGCAGATTGGTGGCCTGGCTTTCCGTGTAGTCCAGCTCCTCCATGAGGGCCCGGGTCACCTGGTCAATGAGCTCATCCGTGAAGTAGCTGTACGGGCTGCTGGTCTCTTTGGTCGCCGTATCCACCAGCTGAATGCGGTCATAGACATCATCCTCCAGGGCCTCTTTCTGATCCTCCGGGGTAATATATCCCTGATCCACCATATTCTGAAGGACGATGCTGCGCCGCTTGGCGTTGTCTTCAGGGCGCGATATGGGATTGTAGCGGGAGGGATTGGAGGTGATGGAGGCGAGAACCGTACACTCCGAGAGCGTCAGGTCGGAAACCTCTTTTCCAAAATAGCGCCTGGCGGCAACCTTGACTCCCAGGGTATTGTTGCCCAAGTTGATGGTATTCAGATAGTTGGTGATAATCATTTTCTTTGTGTCTTCTTTGCTCATGCCGGAATTTTTCTCCAGCTGCACGGCCAGGTACTGTTCCTGGAGCTTGCGCTCAATCCGAGCCCCCCAGCTTGTCTCCATCCCGCCGGAAAAAATATTGTTCTTGATGAGCTGTTGGGTGATGGTGCTTCCGCCCCCGGCATAGTCATCGCTTAATATGCCCCGAACAGCCCGGGCGATGGAGCGGAGATCAATGCCGTTGTGCTGCCAGAAACGGGCGTCCTCGATGGCCACAAAGGCGTTAATTAAATCCTTGGGAAGCTCATCATAGGTGGCGGATTCCCGGTTGGAGCCGCTCATGACCAAGGTGTCAGTGAGATTCCCGGCGGAATCATACACCGTGGTGGCAAAACGGTCCGGCTGTATATTCATCAGGTCCACAGAGGGCGCATTGTCAATAATGCCTTTTACCATCCCAAATCCGACGGAGGCTCCCAGAACAGCCAGAAAAAGAAACAGGACAAAGAGAGCCTTGAAGACGGTGAGCGCCATCTTAGAGGCATATTTGCCTGATTTAGAGCGAAGCGCCTTTAAGCGGCGTTCAATCTCATATTCTCCGTAATTCATAGCATCTTCCTTTCGAATTATTTCGCAGCCGTATGGAAAACAGCGGAATCAAAAATGCGGACCGCAGCGGCTGCAAATTCCCACTTATGGCAGGAATAATCCTCCATTCTGTAGATTATACACCACTTTATATAAATTGAAAAGGTTTAAAATGTCCTTGTCATCGACAAGCATGTATATTATGATGGTACCATCAGTATACAAGGGGGCGCACGCCCCAAGAAAGAAGGAGCGGATTGTGACAGAGAACAGCAGGATTGTATACAGAGGGGGAACCGGGGAAATTGTTGAGAAAAAGTCCCGGTTTATCGCGGATATCCGGCCGGTTTCCGCGGAGGAGGAGGCCCTGGCTTTTATCGAGGAGATACGGAAAAAATACTGGGATGCCAGACACCACTGCTATGCCTACATTCTGGGGGAGCGGGGGCAGCAGGCCCGGTGCAGCGACGATGGGGAACCCTCCCAGACGGCGGGGCGGCCCATGCTGGATGTTCTGGCGGGGGAGCAGCTCACCGATGTTTGCGCTGTGGTAACCCGGTACTTCGGGGGCACCCTGCTGGGCACCGGGGGCCTGGTGCGGGCCTATTCCGGCGCGGTAAAAGAGGGGCTTTCTCACTGTGTGCTCATGGAAAAGCGGCTGGGAAGGAAGCTTTTAGTCACGGTGGACTATGCGGACGTGGGGAAGGTGCAGTATCTGGCGGCTCAGGATGGGATAGACACGCTGGATACCCTCTACGAGGCGGATGTGCGCTTTTCTTTCCTGGTACCCGCCAAAGAGGAAGGCGCATTTGTAAAAAGACTCACGGAGGGGACGGCAGGCCGCGCCCGGATAATTCTCGGGGATTCGGTTTTTTACGGCTTGGGGCCTGAGGGGATCGTTCTGTTTGCGTGAACGGCTGCCGGTTTTGGCCGCCGGCGAGCGGCGGTTCGAGCCATGAGCACCGGAAAACCCTTGCAATCTGCCGGGGCCGATGTTATACTATACAATCGAATTCAAAATGTAACAGTTCAGGACTGCTGCTTCAAAACATTTAAGGAAAGTGTACTGCCATGAAGATGAAAAGAGAAGATGTAAGAAATATAGCTATTATCGCCCATGTAGACCACGGCAAGACCACGCTGGTGGATCAGCTTCTGCGCCAGAGCGGCGTATTTAGGGCCAATCAGGAGGTCCAGGAGCGGGTTATGGACTCCAACGACCTGGAGCGGGAGCGGGGAATCACTATCCTTTCAAAGAACACCGCTGTGACCTATAAAGGCGTAAAAATCAATATTATTGACACCCCCGGCCATGCGGACTTCGGAGGAGAGGTGGAGCGCGTGCTCAAGATGGTGAACGGCGTAATTTTGGTGGTGGATGCCTACGAAGGCCCCATGCCCCAGACAAAGTTCGTTCTCCAGAAAGCGCTGGATCTGGATTTGGATGTGATTGTGTGCATCAACAAGATTGACCGGCCCGAGGCCCGGCCCCAGGAGGTTATCGACGAAACCCTGGAGCTGATGATGGATCTGGATGCCTCGGACAAGCAGCTGGACTGTCCCTTCCTGTTTGCCTCCGCCAGGGGAGGCTATGCCAAATATAAGCTCGAGGACGAGGGCGTGGACATGAGCCCCCTGTTTGAGACGATTCTGCAGCACATTCCTGCGCCGGAGGGAGACCCGGACGCCCATACCCAGGTGCTCATCAGCACCATTGATTACAATGAGTTTGTGGGCCGCATTGGAATAGGAAAGATTGACAACGGCTTTCTGAAGGTAAACCAGGAGTGCGTCCAGGTAAACCATCACGATCCGGACAAGTTCCGCAAGATTAAGATC
>CALWBS010000071.1 GCA_944376135.1 uncultured Enterocloster sp. | reverse complement strand
CGGACGGGCGTCTCCAGGAGGCCGGCGGAATCATCTGGAGCGACGGCTCCGGTTGGAATTACGGCCGCATGGATGACCCGGAAAAGCCGGAGTACAACTATGTGAAGGATGTGGACTATATTTCCGGGGCTTCGATCATGCTGTCCCGGGCGCTGTGGGAGCAGATCGGGGGCTTTGACACCCGCTACACCCCGGCCTACTGTGAGGATGCGGATTTGGCTTTTGAGGTGCGAAAAGCCGGATACCGGGTGGTGTACCAGCCGCGCTCCAAGGTCATCCATTTTGAGGGAGTGTCCAACGGCACGGATGTAAACGGCTCGGGACTTAAGCGGTACCAGGTGGAGAATTTCAAGAAGCTCAAGGAAAAGTGGGCGGATGAATTTAAGAAGCAGTATGTAAATGACGGCAATCCCAACCCCTTCAGGGCCAGGGAGAGAAGCCGCGGAAAGAAGATTATTCTGGTGGTGGACCACTATGTGCCCACCTACGACAGGGACGCGGGTTCCAAGGCCACCTTCCTCTACATGAAGATGTTCCTAAAGAAGGGGTACGTGGTCAAGTTTTTGGGGGACAACTTCCAGCACGAGGAGCCCTACACCACCACACTGGAACAGATGGGCATCGAGGTGCTCTACGGGGACAGCTATGCCACGGGGATTTGGGACTGGCTGAAGAAAAATGGAAACGAGATATCCATCGCCTATTTAAACCGGCCCCATATCGCCACCAAATACGTGGACTTTATCAAAGACTACACGAATATGAAGGTCATCTATTTCGGACATGACCTCCATTTCCTGCGCCTCACCAGGGAATACGAAATCACCGGGGATATTGAGATCAAGCGGGAGGCGGATTATTGGAAATCCATGGAGCTGACTATGATGTACAAGGCGGATATGACTTATTATCCTTCCAGCGTGGAGATCGATGTGATTCGCTCCATCGACGCCAGCATCCGGGCAAAAGCCATTTCCCTGTATGTGTACGATACTTTCCTGGACAATATTGACGAGGACTACTCCAAGCGGAAGGACATTATGTTTGTGGGCGGCTTTGCCCATCCGCCGAACGCGGACGCGGTTTTATGGTTTGCAAAGGAGATCTTCCCTCTGGTGCGCCGCAGGCTGCCGGATGTCCGGTTTCTGGTGGCGGGCTCCAAGGTCACGGACGAGATACGGGCTCTGGAGACGCCGGAGAGCGGAATTGTAATCAAGGGCTTTGTGACGGACGAGGAGCTGGCTGAAATGTACGCAGCCACCAAACTGGTGGCCGTGCCTCTGCGCTACGGCGCAGGCGTGAAAGGAAAAATTCTGGAGGCGCTCTACAATGGAGCGGCCGTGGTGACCACATCCATCGGTGCGGAAGGGATTCCCTTTGTGGATACCGCCCTGGAAATCTGCGACGAGGCGGAAAGCTTCGCCGGGAAGCTGACGGAGCTGTATACAGATAATGAACGCCTCAGCGCCATGTGCAGGAGAAGCCAGGAATATATTAAAGAGTATTTCAGTCTGGATGGGGCCTGGAAGACCATTGAAGAGGACTTTTCATGAGATACGAACACGTATATGCCATACCTGCCTACAAGGATTCGCCGTACCTGGAGGACTGCATCCGCTCTTTAAAGGGGCAGACCTGCCCCTCGCCGGTGATTCTGTGTACATCAACTCCCAGCGAATATATCAGGGGATTGGCAAAAAACTACGGTATCCCCCTTCATGTGCGGGAGGGAAAGAGCGGGATTAAGGAGGACTGGAATTTCGCTTATGCGATGGCGGACGGAGAGTTTGTGACCATTGCCCATCAGGATGATGTGTACCATAAGGACTACGGCGCCCGGCTGCGGGAGGCTGCCCGCCGGTATAAGGATATGACGGTTTTTACCACGGACTATGTGATCATAAAGGACGGCAGGCTTATCACAGGGGACGCTATGCTCTGGGTGAAGCGGCTTCTGCGCCTGCCCCTGCGCATCCCGGCCCTGGGGGATAAAACATGGGGGAAGCGTTTGCCTCTGATGTTCGGCAATTCCATCTGCTGCCCGGCGACCACCTACAATAAAGGCCGGATCGGGGAGCCGCTTGTGGATTCTCCCTTCCAGTTTGCCCTGGACTGGGATACGCTGGACCGTCTGGCCCGCAGGGACGGACGGTTTGTCTGTGAAGAACGGCCCCTTCTCTACTACCGGGTGCACAGTGGGGCTGCTACAAAGGCCTGTATGGAGGACGACAGACGGAGCCGGGAGGAGCGGGCGATGTTTTCCCGCTACTGGCCGGAAGCGCTGGTCCGTCTCCTGATGCGGGGATACCGGGCCGCATATAAAGAGTATGATTAAGGGCCGGGGCTTCATGCATCCGGCAGCACTGGCATAGCCATTGCAGGAAAACGGCAAGGAGGCGGAATCTATGGCTTCGAAGGATACGAGAAAAGCAGACGAGACAAAAAACGAGAAAATAAGAAACAGGATCGGATTTTCCCGCATGGAGAAGAAGTATGAGTGGAAGGATCATGTGATCTTTATGGGAATCCTTCTGGGTCTTGCCTTCTGGGTGAACCGGAATGTGGAGATCAAGGGCCTCTATATGGACGACCTGTATCTCTGGTCCTGCTTCGGGGAGCAGAGCTTTTTCCAGTATGTATTTCCCATAGGAAGCACCCGCTTCC
>CALWBS010000070.1 GCA_944376135.1 uncultured Enterocloster sp. | reverse complement strand
GATTTCCCAGAGGCCCTTCTGTCTGCCGGTATTTTTTCAGTGATTTCGCGTCGATAGCAATCTCCCAGCCAGCGCAGCAGGTGTCCGGGCAGCACCCGGCCATGCAGCGGAAGCGGTTATAATAATGGGGTACGGTATAAAGCATCACATTCTCCTATAAGCAAGTATTTTGAAAATCCAATGCCGCCGACTGTACACCGACGGGCACATTCATTATACCGCCGGCTGCCGCAATTGTCATTTTTTATCAAAAAGATGTAAGAAAAATTTTACTTGATTCCATTTTCTTCTTATTATATGCTTATAACTGTTCAGAACGGCGGAAAAAAGGAAGAACCTCCGATGCTTCTTGTCCGGCCAAAGGCCGGGCAAGAAGATGCGCCGTTCGAATCAGATGCTGCGGGCAGGCGTTAAGCCTGCTTAAAAGCATGCGCTGTTTGGAGCGTAAAAACAGGGAGGAACGAAAATGAATATAAAACAGAAGCTGCGTTACGCGGCAGCCTTGGCGCTGGGCACAGTTTTTATGGCGGCCGGGAGCTTTCACGCTTGGGCATCTCAGGCCGGAGCAAATCCCGCGGCAGCCAACACATGGGTGCCGGATGCCCAGGGAATCCTTTGCCACTTGGACGGAAACGGACAGATCCAGTATAATTCCTGGATTGACGAGGGCGGGAGATGGAGATATGTGGACGATGAAGGACACATGGTGTTGTCTATGACAAAGACAGTGGGAGGCGTACAGTACACCTTCGACAGCGAGGGGTATATGATTTCCGGAAGTGAGCGGCCGGCTTGGGAATATGAGATAGGAAGTCTCACTGGCCAGACCTATGAGAACCGGTGGGCGGATATCCGCCTGATATTCCCGGATACGGCGGAAGTCCGTCTGGGGGATGGCAGTCCCAGAACCTACCCGGTAATCGGGGGCGAGCATGTGGAGGAGAACGATCCGGAGCTGGGCTACCGCTTCACTCTGGATTTTCTGGATGCAGCCATGTCTCTGGAGGAATACCATCAAAAACTGATTCAGACGGCTGCGGCGAACGGTTACCAGATCAATGACAGCGGGACGGCTGTGATCGGCGGATATACCTATCTGACCTGCCGGGCCTCCTTTGGATTCAGCGACGGGACTTCCCATTTTTCCGAAGTATATATACGTCAGATAGACGATAAAATTGTGGAGCTGCGGCTGGATTATTATGAGGAATTAAAGGACCGGGCGGATTTTGTCAAGGCGGGCATCAGCCGGATTGGGTAAAGATGGCTCCAAAGGCTTTTTCCAGCTCTTTTGGGATTGCATTTTATATAGGGTACTGCTATAATATGTGGTAATGAATACTACATATGATGCGATTGAATTCCGGAAGATGGGAGGAGCACGCCATGACAAATATCGTTTCAGAGGCCGGTGCGCCGGCGGGCAAAGAAAAAAGCTGCGGGATGCCCATAAGCTATAAGATCATCGGGGACAGCTGTCTGGATCTGACGGAAGAGATGAAGAAGGACTCCCGGTTTCAGATGATTCCCCTTACCCTGCAGGTGGGGAATGTCCGTGTGCTGGACGACGCGTCCTTTAACCAGGAAGATTTTCTGGCAAAGGTAAAGGCATGCCCGGAGTGCCCAAAGACAGCCTGTCCCTCTCCGGAGGCCTTTAAAGAGGCATACGAGGCGGCGGATGCGGATGCTGTCTTTGTGGTCACCCTTTCCCGCCATCTGAGCGGGAGCTATAACAGTGCGGTTCTGGCAAAGCGGCTTTATGAGGATGAGCAGGCCGAGAAAGGCAGGCAGGGAAAGCGGATTGCGGTGATTGATTCTTTGTCCGCCTCCTCCGGTCAGCTGAACATTGCTCTATATATCCAGACACTGTGCCGGGAGGGATTGTCTTTTGAGGAGATTGTCTTCCGTGCCGAAGCCTACCGGGACCGGATGCATACGTATTTTGTTCTGGAGAGTTTGGATACACTGAAAAAAAACGGCCGCCTGTCAGGACTTCAGGCTTTTTTTGCCACAGCGCTCAACATTAAGCCGGTGATGGGGGCGGACAGCGGCGTGATCATCAAGCTGGATCAGGCCAGAGGCACTCTCAAAGGGCTGCAGCGCATGTGCGACATTGCAGTGAAGGAGGCAGGGGACACCCTGGGAAAACGGGCGGTCATCTGTCATGTGAACAACAAAAAGCGCGCGGAGTATGTGAGAGAGCAGCTGGAAAAACGCGCAAAATTCAAAGAAATTCTGATTACCAGCGCGGCGGGCGTGGCTACGGTGTATGCCAATGACGGAGGCATTGTGCTGGCAGTGGGATAGGCAGGAAAATGAGAAACAGAGGATGTATATTGGCGGCAGCTGCCCTGTTGGGGCTGCTGCTGACAGTCATTATCGGGATTGCTGTGTGGCGGGTGAAGGAAAATACGTATCCCGTATTGGAGAGCGGGACAGCAGTCCGGGAGAGCGAGGCTGCGTCCGAAAACGGGACAGCGGAAAGAACGGACAGAGCAGATGCCGCGGGCGGCGAAACCGGGGCCGGCGCTGCGGAGAGCGGGGCCTCAGCCGAATCCGGCGCGGATGAGCAACAGACAGCCGGGCAGCAGGCGGAGGAGGCTTGGGAGGAGGACGGACCGGTCCGCCTGGTCTTTGCCGGGGACGTCTACCTCTCCGACCATGTGCTGTCCGCCTATGAGGCGGCTGGGAGCATCCGGGGGGTTGTGGATCAGGCGCTGGCAGATGTCATAGAGGCCGGGGATGTGTTTATGGTAAACCAGGAATTCCCGTTCAGCGACCGGGGAACCCAGGCGCCGGATAAACAATTTACCTTTCGCCTGCCTCCGGAGCGGGTTTCCCTTCTGCAGGAGATGGGGATTGATATTGTCACTCTGGCGAACAACCATGCCCTTGATTACGGGACGGATGCCCTTCTTGACACCTGCCGGACGCTGGACGAGGCGGGAATTGCCCGCGTGGGAGCGGGAGAAACCATCGATGCGGCAAAAAAACCGGTCTTCCGGGAAATCAAGGGGAAGACCATCGGATTTCTCGGGGCTACTCGGGTGATTCCGGAAACCTCCTGGAATGCAGGAACCCAAAGTCCCGGAATGCTGGCAACCTATGATCCGTCCATCCTTCTGCAGGCGATTAAAGAAACCCGGCCGCTGTGCGACTATCTGGTGGTCTATGTCCATTGGGGGATTGAGCGGGAGGAGTATCCCGAGGAGTACCAGAGCACCCTGGGACAGCAGTACATAGACGCGGGGGCTGATTTAGTGGTCGGCAGCCATCCCCATGTACTTCAGGGTATCGAATACTACAAGGGGAAGCCAATTGTGTACAGCTTGGGAAATTTTGTGTTTGGCAGCAGCATTCCCCGCACGGCCCTGCTCACGGTGGAGTGGGACGGGGAGGAGGCGCGTCTTGCAGTGACGCCGGCCGTGTCCTCAGGGGGATATACCCGGGCCGTGACGGATGCTGGGGAGAAGGAGGCTTTCTGGCAGTATATAGCGGAACTCTCTCATGGCATACAGGTGCGGGAGGGGGAAATTCTGCCGGCTTTGTGAGGCGGAGAGAGTCTTTTGAGGCCTAAGTCACGGGCAGAAACGTTTCCCCTGCCAGGTATTTTCGCGTGCCATGGTTTGATGCAGGAGATTGAGGACAGCCTTTTTTCGGCGGCTCCACTGCGGGGCAATTAAGAGCGTGCCGGGGCCGTCTCCGGTGAGACGGTGAATTACCACCCGGGGAGGAAGGAGCTCCAGGCAGCGAATCAGGCAGTCTACATAGCCTTCCATAGAAAAAAGAGGAAAGGGAGCGGTTTGGTATTCTTCAGCCAGATCGGTCCCTTTTAATATGTGAAGAAGCTGAAGCTTAATTCCGTCAATGGGGAGGCGGGCCAGAAAGCGGATGGTTTCTTCCATCATCGCCGGGGTTTCTCCGGGAAGACCGAGGATTACGTGGACGATAACGGTCAGCCCCGCATCCTTGAGCCGGGTGAGAGCCTGCACAAAGATGGGCAGGTCGTAGCCGCGTCGGATGCGCTGGGCAGTGCCCGCGTGAATGGTCTGGAGACCAAGCTCCACCCAGACGGGCTTTAGCCGGTTCATCTCGGCAAGCAGCGAGAGCACGGGATCAGGCAGGCAGTCGGGCCGGGTGGCAATGTCCAGGATGGCGATGTCCGGGCGGGCCAGAACCGGGAGAAAAAGCGCGCGCAGGCGGGATGCCGGGGCGTAGGTGTTGGTGTAGGACTGAAAATACGCGATGTAGGGGCCGTCTTGGGGCATTTTCCCGCGTACCCGGGTCTTGGCTGCGTCGATTTGTTCCTCCAGGCTGCCGCTGGGAGGGGATGCAAACTCTCCGGAACCTCCCTGGCTGCAGAAAATACAGCCCCGGCTTCCCAGGGTACCGTCCCGGTTGGGACAGGTCATGCCTCCGTCCAGGGACAGCTTATAGACCTTGCAGCCGAACATGCGGGTCAATTCATAGGAAAGAGAGTGGTAGGGCTTATGGTTCCATTCCATGGCGTATCTCCTTTGTGCGGTTCTGCTATAATTATACCGCGTATAAAGACGGGAGACAATCTGCCGAGGACAGATAGTTTTTTCATATAGAAACATAAAATAATCTATTGTTCTTTGCCGTCTCTTTATGCTACACTGATGCTAGGACAGCCGGCCGGATAAAAATAACAGACGGGGACGGCTGCGGTGTGAGAAATCCCGGGTGAGAAATCCGGGGATGAGGAAGGAGAAGGACTGCGATGAATGTAAATGAGACAATTCGGATGATTGAGGAGGGACGGATGGACAGCCTCCTTATTTCGCTTTATGGAGAGGGTAAGTGCCAGGAGAGCCGGAAGCGCTGCCGAATGGTCCTGGAGGGCTATGCCAAGACCTTTGGAGGTGAGGAGGATGTTCTCTTGTTTTCTTCTCCGGGGCGGACGGAGATCAGCGGAAATCATACGGATCACAATCATGGCAAGGTTTTGGCAGGGAGCATCAATTTGGACTGCCTGGGTGTGGCGGCAAAAAATGCGTCCTGTCAGGTGCGCATTGTCAGCGAGACATACGGACAGGATTTTACGATTGATTTAAACCATCTGGAGCCCAGTTCCAAAAAGGCGGGAACAGCGGATCTCGTGAAGGGAATTTTAAAGGGATTTGCGGAGTCCGGATGCAGCGTGGGCGGATTCAACGCCTATGTGACCAGCAATGTCATCAGTGCGGCAGGAGTCAGCTCCTCCGCCTCCTTTGAGATGCTTCTCTGCTCCATGCTGAATGTGTTCTTCAATGAGGGCCGGATGGATGCGGTGGCCTACGCGCACATCGGCAAATACGCGGAGAATCATTATTGGGACAAGGCGTCGGGACTTCTGGATCAGATGGCCTGCGCGGTGGGAGGTCTGATTACCATTGACTTTTTTGAACCTGCGGTTCCGGTGGTGGAGAAAATTGATTTTGACTTTGCCTCCCAGGACCACAGCCTGATTATTGTCCAGACGGGAAAAGGACATGCGGATTTGAGCGCAGACTACTCCGCAGTGCCTGAGGAGATGAAGCGGGTAGCCGCTTTCTTTGGGAAGGAGGTTCTGGCCCAGGTGACGGAAAAAGAGGTCATCGACAATCTGCCTGCGATCCGCAGGGCGGCCGGGGACCGGTCGGTGCTGCGCGCCCTTCACTTCTTTGAGGAAAACAAGCGGGTGGAGGCAGAGGTTGCGGCCTTAAAGGAGGGCCGCTTCCAGGACTTCCTTGCAAATATTACGGCTTCCGGAAATTCCTCCTGGAAATGGCTTCAGAACTGCTTTACCAACAGCAATTATCAGGAGCAGGGAATCACCGTGGCCTTGGCACTGACCGAGCTCTTTATCGCGGAGAAGCAGCAGGGGGCATGCAGGGTGCACGGGGGCGGATTTGCCGGAGTGATCATGGCGATGCTTCCCAATTCGGTTGTGGATGAATACATCGCTTACATAGAGAAGGCCATGGGGGAGGGCAGCGCGTACCGGATGAGCATCCGTCCTTACGGCGCTATTTGTATGAACGATTTTGTGTAGCAGTTAATGAAACTTACAGGGCAGCATGACAATTGTCATGCTGCCCTGTAAGTTTCATTAA
>CALWBS010000069.1 GCA_944376135.1 uncultured Enterocloster sp. | reverse complement strand
ATGTGGAAGCAGGCGGGGTAGCTGCCGCTGTCCTGTCAGCCTCCGGGAAAATCTATACGGGAGTCTGCGTGGACACTGCATGCACGCTGGGTATCTGCGCCGAGCGAAATGCCATTTTTCATATGATAACGAACGGGGAGCAGGAAATAAACAAGGTGCTCGCCATCACATCCAACGGAAAAGCGGTTCCGCCCTGCGGGGCCTGCAGGGAACTGATGGCACAGCTTATGCCCCGCACGTACAGTGAAATTGAAATACTCCTCAATTTTGAGACAGGAACTGTTGTCAAAATGGGAGCGCTGACACCGGAATGGTGGATATAGAATTAGGAGGTACCAAAGATGAAGGATATGATCGCCTACTGCGGATTAAACTGTGAAACGTGCGACGCATATCTTGCGACAATCAACAATGACCAGGCGCTGCGCGAGAAAACTGCCAAACTGTGGACCGCGCTGAATAATGCCCCTATTCTGCCGGAACACATCAACTGCGAGGGCTGCCGCGTTGATGGGGTTAAAACCGTATACTGCGAGAATCTTTGCAAAATCCGTCAATGTGCATTGAAAAAAGGGGTGATGACCTGCGGAGAATGTCCGGAAATTGACACATGTCAGACAGTCGGGATGGTGATTGCAAACAATCCGGCTGTGCTGGAAAATCTGAAAAGGTAGGCCGGATCGTTCGGGGGCCGTGGGGGCCGTCCAAAATTCAAAAAACTCTGCCGGCGTCACAAGCGCCGGCTGTTTTTCCTCTTGTATTGTCTGGCCGCATATGCTAAAATAAGGTCATATTTTTAAATTTGTTTTTATTTTGTACGGAGGTAATGGGATGCCAAAGGTAGCTTATTCTGAACAGGATAAAAAACAGATCAGAATAAAGCTGGTCACCATTGCGCTTGCGCTCATGTCCAAGCAGGGCATACAGCATACAACCGTGGAACAAATATATAAAAAAGCAGGTATCTCACGAACTTTCTTTTATTCTTTTTTTCCTACGAAAGAGGATTTGATCGTTGAGGCGCTGTATTTGCAGCAGCCTAAAATTATTGCGTATGTGAAAAGGCTGATGGCTGACCCCACATTAAGCTGGCGTGACGCTGTAAAACAGTTTCTCTACGCCTGCTGCTATGGGGAAAAAAATGGAATTGCAGTCTTAACAATTGAAGAACAGCAGCTCCTTTTCAAACGTCTGTCAAAGGAAAGCTATCAAATGTTTCGCACAAAGCAGTTTCTCCTTTTTGGTGAAATCTTGAAAAATTTTGGAGTAAGGGCCGATACAGCCAGCATCCATCTTTTTACGAATTTAAGTCTGACAGCTATGGTTGTGCGCAGAGCGATCCCTGATACGCTTCCCCTGTTTGTTCCCGAAGCGGCTGACGAAACGGTAAATTTTCAGCTTGACGCAATTGTAGACGCCCTGGAGAAATTGAAAACATCCTCTGCGCCTTGATTTGTAAAAATAAAAATCCGTCTGTACAGTATGTTTTGGCATTGTATTCAGACGGATCTTATTTCAGCCAAAATAAAAACAAATTTAAATATTTATCTTTATTTTAGAATACCTGACTATGAAGGAGGAAACAGATTATGGGATTTTTCAGCAAATTATTTAAGGGGCCTGAAATTGATATGGAAAAGAGCAGCGCCAATGCAAAGAAAATGCGCGCCCTATTTAACCAGGCCGTAGAAGACGGGGACAATTACCGGTTGATTTTTGGATATACCTAGGATGTGAGCCGCTTCAATTACGGATTTGTTCATGGAAGCAAAACAAAAATCGGGAATTTAATTGTAGGCTGGAACGAAGCCAGCCAGACAATTGTGGTCGTTCCCACGGTGCCTGATCTTTCCGGCTGCGGCGATCCGGCCTATTACCGCCGGTCTGAGATTTTGAAAGCTTATCGCAATAAGTACCCCACCGATGCGTTTATCATTTATCCGGATAAAAAGAGCTACATCGGCATCAATGCCTATGATTGGCTGGATGATGAGAAGCTGTACGTTTATGTGGCGCAGGACGCGGAGCTGGCGGCTTTTACGGACTTTTTTATGAATCGGTTTGCAACGAAATAGAGAGAGGGGTGGGAAGTGGGCTTGGCTGGCGCGGTATGCATAAGAGCGCGGAAGCGCAGAATGGAAAGCAAGCTTTTTATTCGCACCCCACGACAAACGCAGTGCTGCCATAGAGGGAAAACCTGACGGTTTCCCCTCTATGGACGGCTGGCGCCGTATGCATAGAAACTCAAAAGAGGAGCCTGAAAAGCAAGCTTTTCATTCTCCTCTTTTAACTTTCTATGCGCACTGCTTGTAGCTATGCCAAGTTTGTATATCCCATCAAGCTCTTATCCACTTCTCTCGCGGCTTCTCTGCCTTCTCGTATTGCCCAGACGACCAATGACTGGCCTCTGTGCATATCGCCGGCTGTGAATATTTTCTCCACATTCGTTTGATATTCTCCTGGAACGGTAGCCACATTGGAACGAGGGGTCAGTTCTACGCCGAAGGCTTCGGCCACATAGGGCTGGCAGCCCAGGAAACCGGCAGCAATGAGAACTAAATCAGCAGGGATTTCTTTTTCGCTGCCCTCTACCGGGGTCATAATAGTCCGGCCGGTCTCGGGGTCTTTCTGGGGGGTGAGGCTTATGAGAATGGCTTTGCACACGCGGCCCTCCCCGTCTTTTATAAATTCCTTGACCGTGGTCTGATAGACTCGCGGGTCAGCACCGAACCGGGCGGCAGCTTCCTCCTGGCCATAATCCACTTTGAGGACGCGGGGCCACTCAGGCCAGGTATTGTTTTCCGCGCGCTTTACCGGAGGCTTGGGCATCATCTCCAGCTGGGTCACTGAAGCACAGCCGTGGCGGATGGAAGTACCCACACAGTCATTGCCCGTATCACCGCCGCCGATGACCACCACATGCTTGTCCTTGGCTGAGATATAAGCGCCGTCTTCCAAATTAGAATCCAGAAGACTCTTAGTAGTTGCCTTTAAAAAGTCTACCGCGAAATAAATGCCCTGGGCATCCCGGCCGGGAACATCAATATCCCGGGGATTTCCAGCACCGCAGGCCAGGACAATGCGGTCGTACTCCTTCATGAGCTTGCTGGCCCGAAGGCCCCGTCCCACATCCGCGTTCGTAACGAAAGAAATGCCCTCCTGGCGCATAATATCGATCTTGCGGTCAATGACCCATTTTTCCAGCTTCATATTGGGAATTCCGTACATGAGAAGGCCGCCCAGACGGTCGCTTCTCTCGTAGACCGTGACGCTGTGCCCCCGCTTATTGAGCTGATCCGCCGCGGCAAGGCCTGCGGGGCCGGAGCCGATTACCGCCACCTTTTTGCCGGTGCGGACCCTCGGGGGCTTCACCCGGGCCCAGCCATTGGCGTAGGCTTTTTCAATGATCGCCCGTTCATTTTCCTTCACAGTCACCGGGTCCCCGTTCAGACCGCAGGTGCAGGCCGCCTCGCAGGGGGCGGGGCAGTCCCGGGAGGTGAACTCCGGAAAGCTGTTGGTCTTTTTCAGCCGGTTAAATGCCTGCTGCCAGTTGCCTGTATAAAGCAGATCGTTCCACTCCGGAATCAAATTGTTCAAGGGACAGCCGCTCACCATGCCGCCCATCATCATGCCGGACTGGCAGAAGGGGACGCCGCAGTCCATGCATCGGGCGCCCTGGCGCCTTTGCTCTTCCTCCCTCAGGGGAAGATGGAACTCCTTCCAGTTTTTTATCCGCTCGTCCGGCGCTACCTCTCTTCCGGTCTGCCGGTCATATTCCATAAATCCTGTTGTCTTTCCCATGTCAACCTGCCTCCTTACGCTCTAAGATTGGCATAAAATGCCTCAATCTGGGCCTGCTCGCTGTTTAATCCCTTTTCCTCCATCTGCACAATGGCATTCATCATGCGGCGGTAGTCATGAGGAAGAATCTTCTTGAATTTCGGCAGGTACTCGCTGAAATTATCCAGAATCCGCTTGCCCTTTTCCGAATTGGTGTAGGCCACATGCTCCTGAATCAGTTCCTTCAGCTCCAGCACATCGTACTTGTTGGTAACCTCCTCGAAGGACACCAGCTCCTTATTAAGCCGCTTATAGAGGCTTCTGTCCTCGTCCAGCACATAGGCAATGCCGCCGCTCA
>CALWBS010000068.1 GCA_944376135.1 uncultured Enterocloster sp. | reverse complement strand
ACAGTAAAACCGCTCGATAAACGCTTTAAGACTCGAAGAGATTGTCCAAAAATACAGAGGCGAGGCGAAGGCCAAAAGATCCGCTGTCTTAATTTTCGGAACCAATTCATTGAAGCTGTCCTTCTGGACACAGGGTTTCCCATAACGGCAGGCATTGCATCCCAGGCACCCTTTTACCTTCTGTTTCAACAGGGAAATACTCTCTGTCTCATGGCCCGCCGCCTCTGCTCCCTCTGCAAAGCGTTGCACCAGCCGGGCCGTATTTCCGTGGGGCCGCCCGCCGCCCTGGATGATGAGAATTTTCTTTTTTTCCATGTATATTTTCTCCCAGTCTGTTACTTTTTATATTATTATAACAAACTCGGAAATTCTCGTATACATCATTTGAGGTGCTTTCTTAACAGCAGGAATTAAAAATTCCCCTTTTCTTTGGATATTTTTTGCGTTTATTTATGATATTCATCAAAATGGTTGCATAAAATCCCGTGAAATATGTAAAATAATTGGCACTACATAAAGAACATGGATCATTAAATGATGGAGGTTACGTATACATCATGAACGCAAAGGCTTCAATATTCCCCCATCCAACCGAGGATTTTTCCTTTAAACATAAGGTGACCTATGGGCCGGAAGAACAGGATTTTCATACAGATCCCCAATTCAGCATTCTATTTGTTACGACTCCTAATCTTTTATGTCATGTGGGAGATAGAAGCTGGAAAATTCCCCCTCACAGTATTTTACTTTTTAACAATATGGACTTACACAAAATCATTTTAAAAACCACGGATCGATTTGAACGTTATTCCGTTTCATTTAAACCAGAATATATTGAAGCTTTTTCTACTAAAGAAACGGATTTGTTAGAATGCTTTTTCCTGAGGCCCTTTTCCAACCCCTATATCCTTCCCCTGACAGATGAACAGACAAAAGAATGCCTTTTCCACTTAGAACAGGTGCTCGCCTGCGGGAAAGATACTGTAAAACAAAAATATGGATATGATCTGCATGTGCGGTTTGTGCTTGGTGAATTTCTCATATTTATTAACAATTTATATCGCAAATATCACGGTATATCTTCCAATTCTGCCGCCTCTTCCTACCGCCTAATTTATTCTGTTATTAACCATATCCATTCACATTTAAACGATGACCTATCTTTAGAACATTTGTCTTCCATCTTTTACATTAATAAATACTATTTATGCAATCTTTTTAAATTGGTGACAGGGACCTCACCCAATCAATACATCATCAGTTGCCGCATTATGAAAGCGAAGGAACTTTTAGCACAAAATCTTCCTGTGGATTCTGTATGCAATATTGTAGGATACAAAAACCTCTCACATTTTAGCCGAATTTTTAAACAACATACTGGACTTAGCCCCAAACAATACTCTAAATTTAAACAGGCCGGCGATTTTAAACAAAAATAAGGGAAAGCCGTTCTCCGGTTTTCCCTATTTTGCTTCTATTTCATTCTCCTATTCCTAGATTCAATTCCGCAAATCCATGTGCAAAACCGGATGTCTTTTGGAAATTAGCTGCCTTTCCCTGAGATCCTGTCAGCAAAATAAAATGCTTTCCTATCTCTTTTGCGGCTCGTTCCGCTCTGGATACCAAACTGAGAAGATCGAGATCTGGATTCTCGTCCAGTGCCTTTCTAATATCATCTCGGACATAATTAAAAATTTCTGTACATACATTTACCTTATTAATTCCCGCTTCCACTGCTCTTTTAATATTCTCATCTCCTGATCCTGAGCCTCCATGCAGCGCAATCGGCACATCCGTCACCTCTTTTACGGCACGTATAATGTCAAACCGTATCTGCGGAATTACTCCTTTCGGGTATTGTCCATGGGCTGTTCCACAGGCAATTGCCAGACAATCTGCGTGTGTATGACTTAAAAACTCTGTTACATCTTCCGGCTTTGTATAAAACTCGGAAAGGTCTTGATCTCCTGAAGATGCCTGTCCCACATGACCTAACTCCGCTTCTACTGCTACTCCCTGCGGATGGCAGAGCTCTACAATTTTTTGGGTTCTCTTTATATTCTCTTCCATCTCGTAAGCGGATGCATCAATCATAATGGAAGAAAAACCATTGCGGAACGCATGTGTTATCACGTCCCAATCTCTTCCATGATCCAAAATCAGGGCTACTGGTACATTGGTTTCTTCTGCTAACGTTCGGATAAGAGGAACCATCACATCCGCCCTTGCATGCTTCGTCATCTGAATCTGTCCCATAAGAATAATTAAAGGCGCCTGAAGTTCATCCGCTGCTGCAATTAACCCTCGGGCTAACTCTAAATTAATTGCTGAAGCTGCTAAAACCCCATAATTATTCTTGGAGGCGTCATCTAAGATTGTTTTTATATCTGTGTACATCTTTTCCTCCTCTACATACGTATTACTGTCTTCACTGCTTTCTGCTTCTGTGTTATTGCATATTCCATAGCATCCTGTATTTTGGGAAAATCAAAATAATTGGTCACGATCTCTTTCGTCCGAATTCGTCCGGAACTACACAATTCAATTGCTGCAGGATATAAATTTCTATATCGGAATACACCTAAAATATCTACCTCCTTGCTATTAGTCTTAAAGAAGTTAAAAGGCGTCTCCCCAAAAATATTTCCGACCATCACAATTTTTCCCCCGCGTTTTACCAAGTCAGCAGATAATGCGGCGGTTTTCTGGCTTCCTGCTGTTTCGAAAATCACATCGTACCCTTTCCCCTGCGTGAGCTCCATACCACGATTAATTAAATCCTCTTTTGAAGAATAAATTGTGCCTTGGGCTCCCACAGTCTTTGCCATTTCCAACCGATTTTCGTAAAGATCCGCAATTGTTACGTTTTGAATTCCGCGGGCCAGGCATGCAGATAATGTCATAAGTCCAATACATCCTGCTCCCAATATCAAAACATGGTTGCCTGGCCTCGGAACAGCACGCTCTACCGCGTGCATTCCAACCGCCAGCGGTTCCAACAGAGCTCCCTCTATCGTATCCATTCCTTGCGGCAGCTTAAACGCGAATCGTGCCGGATGACTTACATAACGGCTAAATGCACCGTTAATCCATGGCCTTGCTCCTAGAAAATGTACCTGTGGGCACAGATTATACCTTCCGCTCATGCAATACTCGCAGGTACCGCAAGGTACTCCCGGTTCCAGTGCTACAAAATCTCCCGGTTTAATGTTTTCCACTTGGCTCCCGACTTCTACTACCTCACCAGCACATTCATGTCCTAATATTACAGGCAATTTAATATCTTTTACTGCATAATATGGATCTTCAAATATATGCATATCACTGCCGCAAATTCCCACATGACATACTTTTATAAGTACATCCGTTTCTCCCATAGGCGGCATATCACAACTGATAATTTCAAGTTTTTGTTTTTCCACTAAATAAGCTGCTTCATTTTTCATTTTAATCCTTACCCCTTTACCGATCCTGCTGTTAATCCCGCTACAAGGCTTTTTTGTACAAACATGAATAAAATTACTACCGGAATCATTGCTGCTACGGCACCCGCCGATATAATATCCCACCGCAAATCATATTCTCCCACCAGAGAAGCCAGTGAAACCGGGAGCGTCCTGTTGTTGGAAGTAGTAAACATAACTGCAAATAAATACTCATTCCATGAGTTAATAAATACATACGTTCCTGTAGCAATCAGTCCCGGTTTCAACAGAGGCATAACCACATAATAGAGAAGCTGCGGAATATTAGCTCCATCTATTTTTCCTGCCTCTTCCAGTTCCAGCGGAATACTCTTCATATACGCTGTCAGAAGCCAAATACTGAACGGAATCGTAAATGTACAGTAAGAGACCACCAATGCGACTGGCGAACCAATCAATTTTAAATTATTAAAGAGCACAAAAAGAGGTGTCAAATATAAAACCGACGGGAACATATATAAAAGCAGAATCCCACTTAGCGCCAAATTTTTCCCTTTGAATCGATAGCGAGCAAAAGCATACGACGCCATCGATGAAACTACCATTGATATGCAGCTGGTAATAACCGCTATGATAATGCTATGAAGCATGCTGGTAAGAAAATCCGTATTTTCAATAAGCGTTTTATAATTTTCAAACGTAAGATTTCTTGGAAGGATTTTTACATCCATGGTATACAATTCTTCCGTAGGTTTAATGGAAGTTAAAAATGTCCACAAATAAGGAAATAGAACAAAACAAACAATCACAGCCAGCGGGATGAACCGCAGCATTCCTTTTATCCTTCTACTTTGCTTCATCTTCATCCCCCCTTCTTGTGAGTTTTAGATAAATCGTCATAAAAAGTATCATAAACAATGTTCCATAGATGGCAATTGTAGATCCCTGCCCGAAATCCAACGATTTCTGCGCACGAATATACGCAACTAAAGATACCGTCATAGAACTATGCCCCGGACCTCCGCCGGTCATTAAATAGAGAACTTCTACATTGTTAAATACCCATATAATTCTAAGCATACAAGTTGTAACAATCGTGGGCATAATTTCTGGAACCGTGATATAAATAAATTTCTGCCATCCTCCTGCTCCGCTTATTTCCGCCGCTTCATATAAATCCGGCGATATCGTTTGAAGCGCAGCTAAGATCATGATTGCAAAAAAAGGAATGCCTTGCCAAACCATTGTAGCAATCTGGCTGTACAGTGCCGTGTCTGCGGATCCCAGCCATGGCACATTTTCCTTTAAAACTCCAAGAGAAGTCAGGCATTTATTTAGAATCCCAAAATTTCCATTATAGATCCAGACCCACATAAGAGCGATAACTACCCCTGGGGTGACCCAGGGCATCAGCGTAATCGAACGGATCACACCTCTGCCCCGGAATGGGGTATTCAAAATGAGCGCCAGAACCAGACCAAATAAAAACTGGCAGATAACGGTAATGCCAACCCACTTTACTGTATTTCCCAAAGATGCCAGAAAGGTTTCATTACTCCATACGGATATATAATTTTCAAGGCCTACAAAATGCCTGTTCACATAATCTGTCAACTTGTAGTATTGAAAACTCAATCCTACGGCATAACAAATAGGATATAAAATCACTCCTACTACCAGCAAGAATGCCGGTGCAAGCAATATAATAGGAATGTAAACATCCGATTTCCTGCGTCTTTTTTTTGTCTTTTTGTTCCAGTCCATTTAACCACCCTTTTCGTTTATAGAGCCTTACATTTCACCATTTAAACATTGATCCAAGGTTTCCAGCATTTCCATACTGCTTATCTCTCCCATTAACGCCCGTTGGAAGGCTTGAGCCCATACTTCTTCCGTAAATGTCGTAATTTCCGGCCCTACGGGAAGCGTATGTGCAGAAAGCATATTATCCATAGAAACCTTATATGCCGGTTCATTCTTATATTTATCCATCTCCTGAACAGAAGTCATGAAGGGAACCTGCTGCAATTTTTCACAGCGTACATCATGGATCTCAGGAGAAGAGGCCCACAAAACAAATTCTTTTGCTGCCTCAAAATTCGGCGAATCAGGGTTAATCGCCCAGCCTGTCATCTCCTGCGCTCCAAATGCCTGTCCACTTGCTCCCGTAGGAACCGGAATAACCTCAAAGTCATCTCCAAATGTCTCTTTAATGGTTGTAATCGATGCAATATGGTGATACAACATTGCTGTAACGCCGGACTTAAAGTTCGTCAGCACCTCACTGAAGCCATCCGTTATTGCTGAGGGCGGAACATACCCTTTCTGATACAGATCAATATATTTTTGATTTGCCTCAGCCAGCGTCTCGTCCGCCAGCCTCGCAACGCCGTCCGTATCATATAAGTCCTTGTCCTTTTCTGCGCTCAGTACAAAAGACTCCCACATGTAATGGCCTCCGTTGCCGCCCCTCATGCCAAATCCATACTGATCAATCTGCCCATCGCCGTCCGTATCCACCGTCAGCTTCTCACAGGCATCATAAAATTCATCAACGGTCTTTGGAAAATCTATTCCTGCTTTCTCAAACATGGATTTACGGCAGTATAAATACATCACAATCGTCGTACGCGGATATAAATACAGATTATCTAATCCAGCTCTCATCTGCTCCAGCATAAAATCATCGACCTCATCCGCATATTCCCAACCGTCAAATACTTCTTCCATATTTGTAAGGCCGCCCATACCGTAAAGTTCCGGGGCCCACATAGGCTTACAAATAAATACATCTGGACCTGTTCCCGTACTGATCGCGGTAATCAGCTTATCGTGAAAACTTGAAGATGGAATAGATTCAAAATTCACCTTAATCCGATCACCTGCATATGCCTCCCACTTATCTTTCAGCATATTTTCAATTGTCCCCTCTTCATCCTCCCAATACCAATACGTCAGCTCAACCGGCTCTCCAGTATCTGTTTCCAATTGTGTTTCAGCATTACCCGTATTATCTTCTACTTGCACTGATTGCTCGGCGGCTTGCGTGCTCTGCGCATCTTGAGTCTTTCCTGCACACCCTGCCATAGAAAGAACCATGGATGCACAAAGTCCTGCCGCTATCCATTTTTTCCCTAATCCTTTTTTCTTCATAAAATACCTCCTATCTTTGTTTTATAATTCTTTAAGCGGACATAAACCGCTTATTGTATCATAAGACTGAATGCACATCGATGCGGCCCATGCAGCAATCCCCAAAGCCGTTTTTGCGTTGTCCTCATGCAAAAATGAGGACAAAAATCCAGCAATTGCAATATCTCCCGCGCCTGTTGTTGACAAAATTCTTTTTACTTTTACTGGTTTTTGCCAAATTTTTCTGTTATACCAGCCATTTTGATTTGACGGTGCCGCCTTTCCCATCGTCTCCCAGCGTTCTTTCCCCGCTGTCCGCAGGTACATTCCCTCGTGCCCGCATTTTAGTAAAACAACGGTTCCTCCCATATTTAAAAGTTCGTCCGCCAATTTTTCTGCTGTTTCTTTTACTTCAATATGTTCCAGTAAATTTTCTGTTCCTGTCTTACGCACCAATCCTGCATATTCTTCTCTATGAAGGAAAAATATACTTTCTTCCAGGCTTGGCATAAACAGATCCACATAAGGCAGTATTTTTTCTAATATAGGGCGCCAATCTATTTTTCCTAAAAATGTTTTCAAATCAGGAAGGCTCATATCCAGAGAAATTGATATGCCTTTTGACTTCACATTTTTCAGGAGATTTTCCAACTCCTCTCCGTTATTTTCTGCCAGATATTTCATACTGGGCGGATATCCAAAATGAAACAGGGTAATTCCTTCCAGCATATCATCTGTAATATCTGCCGCCTTAAACAATTGCGATGCTCCCCTGCTGTGAAGAGTCATTTTGTCTTTACCCGGAAGTGCAATAGCTACACTGGCTGATGACTGTTCTCCCGGCATCTCAATTAATGTAAAATCTGCATCGTACCTCTGTAAAATTCCTCCCACAATTTCACCAACAGAATCATCACCAATTTTACTTACCAACCGGACATCACATCCCAACTTTTTAAGTCCCAATCCGGTGTTTCCAACCTCTCCGCCCAAATATATGTGCGTATATGAGCATTCCGTGGTTTTCCCTTGACTTAAAAATATTTCTGGTATGGGTTGACCTTTGGGTATATATACTTCCGGAATAATATCCAAAACAATAGATCCTGCGACCAATATTTTTTTATCATTCATGCCTTTCCTACCTTTACAAACTTTGTTTGTTTTGTATGCCATTTTGCCTTTTGCCTTCTTTTCATTGGTAATAATAACAGATTTTTCCTTTCTCTTTTTTTCTATTTCTCTTCATTTTTTTGCATTTCTTGCTGTGGTTTTGTTTGTTAATTTTATATATTTATCAATTAAGTCTGAATTTATTTTTATATTTTTCAAAATAACCGGGTAATTTTTGCGGATAAACTCGTTTATTCACAAGGAACTTATACGTTATCTTATTAGAATTAAACCTTTATGAGATCATTTGTAGAAAAGTATCAAAAGAAATGCAGATAAAAAAATAGATGCCTCTTTTATACAGCAAACAAAATTATATACCCGCTGCGTTAAAAGGCATCTACTATCATAAAAAGATTTCTAGCAATACAATAGACAGTCTTAAAACCACATCTTTGGCAGATACGCCCGCGTCCCCGCCAGCATATCGTCAATCAACGCTTCCACCTGCTCCCGGCTGCAGGCCTTGCCCTTCACGAGCGGGTCCGCCATAAAAGCCTCGAGCACCAGGCTGCGGTCGCCGGTGAGGGCTGCCTTTAAAATCCGCTCATGATTTTCCACATGAGGCATCACAAGCGCCTTTATGGCTTCGGGAAGGCATCCCGCCTGGACAGGACGGATGGCATCCCGCTCAAAGAGGGCATTGGTCTCCACAACAGCTTCCCTGGGAAGATTGGGAATCTGCCCCGCTGTGTTGGGAATATTTACATTGCTCACCACCCGGGTGAGGCCGCACAGGGCCTTGATAAGAAGGATTCCCTCCTCCCCGGTAGGAGAAAGCGCTACATCCTCCTCCCCTGCCAGGAGCCGGCGGCTCTTTTCCAGCCGTTTCTTTAAATCCTGCTTTCTCCAATCCACGGTGGTCAGGCCAAATTTCCAGCTCTCCACTGTCCGCGGGCTGTCCAGGTATTCATTTCCCGGCATAAATTCTGCCAAATGCCGGTCCCCGGCGGCCGCGATCAGGCCGTAGCGCCGGAACAAATCGAATTTCACCCGATGGGCGCAGGCAAAAGAATCATTGGCCCAGTTTCTGTCATGCTCCGCAAATCCCTCTTCAAAATGCGCGTCCACGTATTCCCTGTACACGGGGAACAGGTCGATTCCTTGGTAAGACGCGTAATCAAACCAGGTAAAATGATTGATTCCCAACACATTTACATGGATATCCCGACGGTCAATGCCGGAAAGCCCCTTCGTCTCCTCCAAGATTCCCTTCAGCACCTTCTGGGTGCCAAACACCTCATGGCAGCAGCCGAAGGCCTTGATCTGCGGAAATTCATGGTACAGGGTCTTCACGCACAACGACATGGGGTTCGTATAATTGATAACCCATGCCTGGGGCGAAAATTCACGTACTGCCCTGGCAATCTCCACAAACATGGGAACCGTGCGCAGCCCCCGCATCATGCCGCCGGGGCCGGCCGTATCACCCACAGACTGCCAGATTCCCAACCGCTCCGGCATATGGACGTCCACCGCCATCTCGTCAAAGGTGCCGGGCAGAATAGAAATCACCACAAAATCGGCCCCTGTCAGCGCGTCCCCCAGTGTGTCCGCCGTCTCATAACGCCATTTTCCCACCGCTTCAGGCCGGCTGGATAGCCGGTTTCCGATGGACGCATTCGCTTTGGCCGCCCCCTTATCAATATCATACAGACGGATGCATCCGCCCATAGATGGCTCCAGCGCCAGATCCGTCATAAAAGTCCACGCCCATCCCCGGGATCCTCCGCCGATATAGGCAATCTGCACGTCCTTTGCATTTTCCACACATTCGTTCATGTCCAAACCTCTCCTTTTCTTTTTTTGTTCCTGTTCCGTTTTCTATGGACATTTTATCATAATATAGTATAATTATCTCGTGATATCTTGATGTATTATCTTATTTATCAAACGATATTTACTGCAATGATCAGGCACGTGCAAATAGTATCAATCATCCGGCACATTATAAAAAATATATTTATGGGAGGCCGTCATGAGCCAGATTATATACCAGGAAAAAATGAAGGGAATTTCCATCGACCGCATCCGCCGGGAGCCAGGATTTACCATGCCTTCCAAGCATCTGCACAATGAATATGAGATTTATTTTCTGGTGGAGGGAGAGCGGTATTATTTTATCGGCAGCCAGACCTATCATGTAAAGAAAGGCGGGCTGGTTTTCATTGACCGGGGCCTAGTCCACCAGACCAGCCAGGCGGGAAATGAAAGCCATGACCGGATTCTCATCGGCCTTGAAAACACGGTTCTCGCGCCCTTTTTATCCCTTACCGGCGAGCTCTCCCTCTCCCACTTTTTTGAAGAACACTGCGGCGTTCTTCAGCTCAATGAGGAGGATGCCCGGACAGTCCTGGGTTATCTGGAGCGGATTGCTGCTGAGCTGCAAAAAAAAGAGAGAGGATACCGCCTCATGGTCCTCTCTTCCCTCGCTGCCATCCTTTGCTATGCCCAGCGCCTTTTTCTGAAAAATGGGGAGATGCCTCTGGCCGCCCCTCTCTCCGCCTCCCCCAAACATCGGAAGGTGGACGAAGCCGCCGCCTATATCACAGAGCATTACCGGGAGCCCCTGTCCCTGGAGGGCGTGGCGGGACATCTGTTTGTGAGTAAATGTTATCTCAGCCGTATTTTCAAGGAGGCCGCAGGATTTACTGTGGTAGAATACATTAATCTATGCCGCGTCCGACAGGCCCGGCGTCTGCTCTTAGAAACCTCCATGAGCATCACGGAGCTGGCGGAATATCTGGGCTTTGAGAGCATCACTTATTTTGAGCGGGTATTCAAAAAATACACGCTGATTTCCCCGCTCAAATACAGGAAAATATACAGCGGGCCTCTGGAACCCGTAAGCTGACGAATAACCGCCCGTTCACTCCTCCCCTCCCCTTTTCCATTCCTTCACCCGCAGAAGTTTCTCCCGGGCCTTTTCCTCCTCCCCCTCCGACGTGGGATGGTAATATTCCCTCCCCGCCAGGGAATCCGGCAGACATTGCATCCGGGCCATCTTCTCTTTGGTGTCGTGGGCATAGACATAGCCATCCCCATAATGGAGATCCGCCATCAGGGAGGTGGGCGCGTTGCGTATAGTTAATGGGACAGGCTCAGCCAGCATGCTCTGGGCGTCCACCTTGGCTGTCTCATAGGCCACATAGGCAGAATTGGATTTAGGGGCTAGGGAGAGGTAAATCACCGCGTGGCTTAAATGTACATTGCACTCCGGCATTCCAAGAAAATGGCAGGCCTGGTAGGCTGCCACTGCCAGGGGAAGGGCCTGGCTGTCCGCCATTCCCACGTCCTCGCTGGCAAAACGTATGAGACGTCTAGCAACGTATAACGGATCCTCCCCAGCCTCCAGCATCCGTGCAAGCCAATATACGGCAGCATCCGGATCCGTATTGCGCATGGACTTGTGGAGGGCGGAAATCAGATTGTAATGCTCCTCGCCCTTCTTGTCGTAGAGCAGGCTCTTCTTTCCGATGCACTGGGCAAGAATCTCTTTTGTGACCCGGGTCCGGTCCGCCTCCATCTCCCCATTGGTCACCGCCATCTCCAGGATATTGAGAGCCCTCCTTGCGTCCCCGTCCGCCGCCGCGGCAATGGCTTCCAGCATCCCCTCCTCCATCTCCACCCGCCGATACCCGAGGCCCTTCGGGCTCTTTCAGGCCCGCTCCAAAAGCTCCTTTAAATTTTCCTGAGTAAGCCCCTGAAGGACAAAGACCCGGCACCGGGACAAAAGCGCCCCGTTAATTTCAAAAGAAGGATTCTCCGTTGTGGCCCCGATAAGAATGATGCTCCCCTTCTCCACATAGGGCAGGAAGGCGTCCTGCTGGGCCTTGTTGAATCGGTGAATCTCGTCCACAAAGACCAGGGTCCGAATCCCCATTCTCCGGCTGTTCTCCGCCTGGGCCATGACGTCCTTGATCTCCTTGATGCCGCTGGTCACCGCGCTGAAATTCACAAACCGGGAATGGGTTTTGCGGGCGATAATCCCGGCCAGCGTGGTTTTCCCCACTCCCGGCGGACCCCAGAATATCATAGAGGAAACCCGATCCTGCTCAATGAGCTGGCGCAGAACCTTTCCCTTCCCCAAAAGATGCTCCTGGCCCACAAATTCATCCAAATCCTCGGGCCGCATCCGGCTGGCCAGGGGATTATAAGCCTCCTGAGAATCAAAAAGTGAAAGCTGTTCCATCTTGCCCTCCTTCTGCCGCAAGTCCGCCGGCAGCGGCGGCTGCTTCTCGTCTGCCCCTCAGTTTCCTGCCGCCTGATCCAGATACTCCAATATCTCCCCCGCATTGGTATCCGGCTTCACTTTGGGATACACCTTCTCAATCACCCCGTTCTCATCAATGATATAGGTGGAGCGCACCACCCCCATGCTCACTTTGCCGTAGAGCTTCTTCTCCTTCCACACATCATAAGCCTGGATAGCCGCAAGCTCCGGGTCCGATACCAAGATAAAGGGCAGATTATATTTCTCCGCAAATTTTTTGTGGGATGCCTCGCTGTCCTTGCTGACGCCGATCACCGCCACGCCTCGCTCCTCAAAGCCCCCGTAGGCCCCGGCAAATGCGCATGCCTCCCGGGTGCATCCCGGGGTATTGTCCTTGGGATAAAAATACAGAACAACCTTCTTTCCCCTAAAATCCGACAATGTGATTTCCTTTCCATCCTTGTCCCGGAGCGTAAAATCCGGGGCCTTTACTCCTGCTTCCAGCATATCTTTTTTCCTCCTAAACTGTTTTGTCCGGCCTGCCTGCGCCGAGAGACTCCCGCACCCAGGCCAGAAACCGCTCCCCGTACTTTTCATATTTAAATTCTCCCACCCCGGACACGGAGAGCATCTCTGTCCGGTTCTTAGGCTTCACAATGCACATGTGGGTCAGCGTCTTATCGGAAAATACAATGTAGGGCGGAACCTTTTCCTCCCTGGCAATCTCTGCACGCAGGGCCCGAAGCTTCTCAAAGAGGCTCTCCTCCCCGGCCCCAAAGCTCTGCCCTGCGGGAAGACCCTTCCTCCCGCGCTTTTTGGAGGCACTGCCGGCTTTCTCCTCATGCTGGACCTCTTTGGCCAGCTTCATCACCACACGCTGTCCTTCTGTGAGCACCTTGGCCGAGTCCTTTGTGAGCTTCACAATCGCGTAGTCGTCCGCCGTCACCGCCAGGTATCCCAAAAGCTGAAGCTGATTCATCACCTGACGCAGACGGTATAGGGGAACCTTGGCTAGCCTTCCATAACAAGGGCTCTGATCCATACGGTAATTCCGTATCTTTTCCGTATTGGCTCCGTGAACCGTATCAAGAATAACGTTCACACCGTAACGCTGCCTGCACGCCGCCACACATTCCAGAAGCGTCCGCGCCGTTTCCGTTACGTCCGTCTCCTCAAACTGCGTCAGGCAGTTGGCGCAGTTGGCGCAGTAATTTCCCCCGTATTCCCCGAAATACCGGAGAATGTAGGCCCGCAGGCAGTCATTGGTAAAGCAGTAAAACGTCATCTTCCGCAGCCGTTCCTCATCCCGCTCCCTTATCAGCCGGCGCATGGTCGGGTCCAACTGGTCATCCTCCTGGCCCCTCTCGATGAAAAACTGGTTTGTAATCACATCCTGCCCGCTGTAATATAAAATGCATTCCGCCGGCTCCCCATCCCGGCCTGCCCGGCCCGCCTCCTGGTAGTAGGCCTCCAGGTTCTTGGGCATCCCCAGGTGGAGGACAAAACGGACATTGGACTTGTCAATGCCCATGCCAAAGGCATTGGTTGCCACCATGACGGGAGCCCGGTCGTAGATAAAATCCTCCTGGTTTTTCCTCCGCTCCTCGTCTGAGAGGCCCGCATGATAGCGGGTAACGGGAAAGCCGTCCCGTATGAGGTTCTGGCAGACTTCCTCCACATTTTTCCGTGTAAGGCAGTAGACGATTCCGCTCTCCCCGGGATGATTTTCCAGGTACTTCCGGACCGCCCCGTAGCGGTCTTTCGGCGTCTGCACCGCGAAAAACAGGTTGCTTCGGTCAAAGCCCGTGGTTACCACCGTGGGTTCCCGAAGCTTTAGCATATCCAGGATATCGTCCCGCACCTCCCGGGTGGCCGTGGCCGTGAAGGCGCTGACCACCGGCCGCCGGGGCAGGCCGTGCACAAACTCTGTGATCCTCAGATAGCTGGGTCTGAAGTCCTGCCCCCACTGGGAGATGCAGTGAGCCTCGTCCACCGCCACCATGGCAATTTTCACGCTCCCCGCAAAGTCCAAAAACTCAGGCGTCATCAACCGCTCCGGAGCCACATAGATAATGGGATAGCGGCCCTGTCTGGCAAATTCTAAGGCCTTGCGGTACTGGCCCGGCGTCAGGGAGCTGTTTAAATAGGCTGCGTGGATTCCCGCCGCGTTCAGGCTCCCCACCTGATCCTTCATAAGGGAAATGAGGGGCGAAATCACCAGGGTAATCCCCTGAAACAAAAGGGCCGGGATCTGATAGCACAGGGATTTCCCCGCCCCGGTAGGCATAATCCCCAGCGTGTCCCGCCCGGCCAGGATGCTGTCAATCAACTGTTCCTGGGCGCCGCGGAAGGTTTCATAGCCGAAGTATTTTTTTAAGATTTCGTATTTATCCATCTGTATTTTCCCAGTCTCTATACTATAGTTTCCTTGGGTCTTTTCATGCCTCCTTTGCGCTTTCATCCGAATCCATGGAGATAAATTTCATTTTAACATAGAGGCCTGCAATTTTCCATAGCCAACCAAACAGATTCCCCTGTAATACGCAGAGGGCGAGCTTTCTTCCATTTATATTCTAGCAAATACATAAAAGACGGTCAATTCAGTATCCCGCCCGCAATCTATTTGTTCCAGTGGCACTTTTCCTAAAATTATGATAAACTCATATAGCCGAACAGAAAAAGGGAATTTTCGCGCAGACAAGAGGAGGAAAAATTAATGGAAGAAGAATGTCTGATATGCGGAGCGCCGTTAATTTATCTGGAGACAGACGAGGAGATGGAGTGTGCGGTCTGTCATAAAAAAGAGCGCAGCAAAACAAAATGCATAAAAGGACATTTTGTGTGCAGCGAATGCCATACCCGGGGAATGGATGCAATTATAGGTCTTTGTCTGGGGGAAACGTCCAAAAATCCTATAGCGATTCTTGAGAAAATGATGCGCCAGCCCTTCTGCCATATGCATGGCCCGGAGCATCATGTGATGGTCGGGGCAGCCCTGCTCACCGCATACAAAAATGCGGGAGGTATTCTTGATCTGGAAGCTGCTCTTTCGCAGATGCAGAGCAGGGGAAAGGAAGTGCCGGGCGGTGCCTGTGGATTCTGGGGCGCCTGCGGGGCAGGACTTAGCGCGGGGATGTTTGTATCCATAATCTCTAAATCCACTCCGCTGTCACAAGAGGAATTCGGCCTGTCCCATTTAATGACGGCAAGAGCGCTGGAAAAAATCGGAAAAGTCGGCGGACCCCGGTGCTGCAAGAGAGACTCATACTTGTCAATCCTGGCTGCCATTGACTTTGCGCGGGAACATCTTGGCGTAGAAATGGAACGGCAGGAGGTTCTGTGCGGATGGTCATCCCGAAATAACCAGTGTATTGGGGGAAGATGTCCCTTTTTTGCGTGTCAACCCTGAAATTGACAGGGAGGCAGGCAGCGGGATTTCGCATAAAATCCGACTGCCTGCCCCCTGTACAGGGCTATTTATCTTCTGATACGCCTCATATTACATATCCGCTTCCCCCCGCTCCTTCCTCTGGGGATACCGAGGGTAGGCGGGGACCCGCACCGGGACCTTTTTTCTCCTAAGTCTGGGCATCAGCCCGGGAATCAGGCTGTCCGCCACATCGCTCACTCTCCGTCCAATTTCCGTATCCAGCCAGTCATTCAGCACATCTATCCACATATACATCTTCCTCCTATTCTCAATTAGTCCTATATTGAAACGATATTTTGGCAAAATATCCTGTGTTATGAAAAGAGTATACCAGATTGTGCAAAATTATCTGTGACTATCTCACGAACTATATTTGAACATTTTGTGTCCTCTTCCCGCATATCATTAGATAAAACCGAACGGCAGAAAGTCAATTCCATGAATAAAACCAACGCGTTCCTTCGCTCCGCGGGCAGACTCCTTTTTGTCTGCCTGGTTCTTCTTTTTTCCTTCTGGGCAGGCTACGGCGCGGGCTGGGCCCTGGACCGGGCTCGGCGCCCCCCCGACAATCCCCTGATGGCGGACGGAGCCCTCGCCGCCTCCGGCGCGGCTGCGGACAACTGGGGATTAAGTTTTCCCACCCCCGGCCAGCCCCCCATAGGCAATGCCACCAGCGATGAACTAAAAGAATACAACGCCTACTATATAAATCCGGAAGGGGAAAAGGTGATTTATTTGACCTTTGACGCCGGATATGAAAACGGGAACACCGCCGCCATTCTGGAGGCGCTGAAAAAGCACAATGCCCCGGCCGCCTTCTTCCTGGTGGGAAATTATCTGGAAACCAGCCCGGATCTGGTGCGCCGGATGACGGCGGACGGGCACATTGTGGGAAACCACACCTTCCACCACCCGGATATGGCAAAAATTTCCTCCAAAGAGGCATTCAAAAAGGAGCTCACAGATCTGGAAACCCTCTATCAGGAGGTAACAGGCCAGCCCATGCAAAAGTACTACCGGCCGCCCCAGGGCCGCTACAGCGAGAGCAATCTGCAGATGGCCTGCGATATGGGGTACACCACCTTTTTCTGGAGCCTGGCCTACGTGGACTGGTACGAGGACAAACAGCCCTCCCGTGAGGAAGCCTTTGAAAAGCTCCTGGGCCGCATCCATCCCGGCGCCATCGTGCTGCTTCACAGCACCTCAAAAACAAACGTGGAAATTTTAGATGAGCTTTTGACCCGCTGGGAGGAGATGGGCTACCGGTTCGGAAAGCTGGATGAAATCGTCTGATTTTTTGACGCGGCGCAAATCGCCCAGGGCCCTGGCAAAAAATCTCCGTAGAGAATCCCCAGGGCTCCCATCCCGATAATCGCAATGCACCCGCATCTCATAAGAACACCGCCGTTTCTGATAGCTCTTTTCTTGCGGGCATCTTGGGCTGCCCCTCCGCGTATCCCAGGGCAATCACCGCCCCAATCTGCTGCTCCTTAGGGATCGGGAGAAGCTCCCTAAGCTTCGCTTCATCCCGGATTCCCATAATCAAGGTAGCAAGCCCCATATCCCTGGCCTTTAGCACCAGATTTTCATTGTGCAGGCCCAGGTCATAGGCTCCCCACTCATCCCCCAGCTCATTGACCGCATTTCCCTGATTGTCAAAACCAGAACGGCCTTTCACAAAAGCAGTGACAATAAGCACCGGCGCATGCCGGCAGTTCTTCTGGTTGAACTCAGGCAGGCAAGTCTCCCGCACCTGGTCTACCAACGGCTCTGACATCACCACATAACTGCGGGCTGTCTGGGAATTTTTCCAGGACGGCGCCATAGCAGCGGCCCGCAAAATCTCCTCCACTGCCTCCCTGCTGACAGCTTTCCCCTCCTCATACGCCCGGATGCTTCTTCTTGCGGCAATTACTTGATTCAATTCCATTGTATACGCTCCTCCTTTTCCTGTTCGTTCAGACGGCATCCCCCGCCCGTTTCCCTCACAGGCCGGCCTGGACGCCCGGGGCAATCCCCCGTTGTCCGAACATTTTTTACGCCAATAAGCGCTCTGCTTCCGTTAACCGTTCAAAAAATACGGAATAGAATTCTCCGTTATACGGAATTGCGTAAAAGCGCTCCAGAATATACACGCAGACCTTCTTTGATAATTCCTGATCCTGCTTCTGTCTCAAAAAATCTCCCGTATCCTTTAAAAAATAATGCCACCGGGAAACAAATTCCTCATATTTCCCAATATCCGGGGTGTCCAGCCATTTACTTACCCGCACCTTAGCGCGGTTCTTCTTGGGACATTCGTGAACCTGGAGAAAATAGCAAAAGCTCCGGTTCTCATAGAACCGCCCCAGGGGAAAAAGGCGGCAGAATCCGGGCCGCAGGGAATGAATCTTGCATCTTCCCTCCTCATTTAGGAAGGAACACCGCTCCTTCTCCCCCTTCATCGCCATATGGGGAAGAATCATCCCGTCCGCCGCCCCCAATTCCAGAGGCCCCTGTAAAAGTCCCTGAAATGTGGCGCCAAGCCCCCTGCACAGCCGGTCTACATCCAGCGGGTCCAGCACCAGGGACGTCCCCATGCCCTGACAGCAGGCAGAGCATCCTTCGCAGTTGCCGCAGCCCGCCCGGACCAGGTCATCCCGGCTGTAGAGCCGCCCGTCCGATATATCCTTTAAATCCACCAATCGTTCCATGCATCCCCTCCTCTCCTTCTCACGGCCCAATGGTCACAGGCACCCCGATGTTGCAGTAGCTCCACAAAATATCCATCACATCGTTCGTCATGGCAATGCATCCCGCAGTCCCCCTGTCCCCCTGGTTTCCGTGAATCTCAATGGCTCCTCCCAAGGGCGTATCCCAGGGCGGCTGCTCCCCGTTCCGATTGGCCTTCACGATGGCATCGTACTGTTCCTGGGTGATAAGTCCCTGGGCAAGCCCCCTCTGCGCGTCCTCCTCACTTGGATAGGAAAGCCCCAGAGCCAGATAATAAAGGCTCTTATCATTCCTGGTGCACACGTAAAATTTCCCCGAAGGCGTGATCTCATCCCCCTCCTGGACCTTGTCCCCGGAAGATGACTGCCGCCCCAGCTTGGCCGGCCAAGTGCCGATCTCTGTGGCATACTGCTTTAAAGTCAGGGTATTTCCCTTTTTGCTGATGTAGATGCTCACCCCGTTGGTGGAGGGGCGGGTGACGGCCCCCGGCCCTGTTACGGTCTGCTGGGCCGCTCCATTCTGCTGGGCCGCCTCTGTCTGCTGGGCCGCCTGGCCTGTCAAAGACTCCTCTGCCAGGACATTTGCCGGCAGGATCGCTAAAAATGCTGCCGCGGACAGGACCGCAAGTCCTGCCCGCAGGCTCTTATATGGTTTTCTCATAAACTTCGCCTCTTTCTTTCCTGTGAGCCCATTGTAACACAGGCAGAAAGTCCGCCGCAAGCCTCACAATTCTTACATTCCTCTTACGCGGAAACATCCCCCTGACAAATCCGGTCCTTTCTTTGTCCTCTGCGTATAAGAATCCGCGCCCCGTCAGCGGACAGTGCTCCAAATTCCCCGA
This sequence comes from uncultured Enterocloster sp., assembly GCA_944376135.1. Classification (GTDB taxonomy): domain Bacteria; phylum Bacillota; class Clostridia; order Lachnospirales; family Lachnospiraceae; genus Enterocloster. The sequence continues at coordinate 9,481 of CALWBS010000068.1, read as the reverse complement.
CATGCCAGGCTGCTACTCTTTTCCGTCCAGACGAATCCCCGCCAGGGCCTGGGCAAAGGCGTTGTTCACGGGCTCTGCGGCCTCCTTTTTCTGTTTTTCCATATAGCGGGCCACATCGCGCCTGCTCACCCCGGCCCCCTCCTTCTTCCGGCGGGCCTCAAAAGCCGCAAGCTTTTCCTTGTGGCCGCAGGCGCACACAAAAATTTGGCCGTCCCCCTTTCCGCGAAGCTCCATCCGCTTGTGGCATACGGGACACCGGGCATTGGTCGTTCGGGAAATGGTTTCCCGGTAGCCGCACGCCCTGTCCTGACACACCAGCATCTGGCTGTTTTTTCCTTTCACCAGGAGCATGCGCTTCCCGCAGGCCGGACATTTCGTGTTGGTCAGGTTGTCGTGGCGGAAGGTTCCCTCCCCAGCCTTAATCTGTCCGGTAAGCTCCCCGGCATACTCCCGAATTTCCCGCATAAATCTCTCCCGTGAGAGCTCGCCTCTGGCAATGCGGGACAGCTTCATCTCCCAGTCCGCCGTCAGCTCCGGCTTCTTTAAATCGGCCGGGACAAGTCCCAAGAGCTGTTTTCCCTTGGATGTGAGAAAAATGTCCTTCCCCCGCTTCTCCACGAGAAAACCAGAAAACAGCTTTTCAATAATATCCGCCCGGGTAGCCACGGTTCCAAGGCCCCCGGTCTCTCCCAGGGTCTTTGCCATCTCCTTTGCTTTTGCACCCTCCCGGACTTCCATGTAGGCCCTGGGGTCCTCCATGGCAGCCAACAGGCTTGCCTCATTGAAATGGGCGGGCGGCGCGGTCTTTCCCTGGGTGAGGGAAAACTTCAGCCCCTTTAAAACATCCCCCTCCTGCAGCCGGGAAATATCTTTTAAAATGCGGCCTTCCTCCGGGGCCATCCCAAAGGATCCGTCTGCGGCTATTCCGGCAGGACTCTCCCCATCTGTCCCATCAGGACTTCCCTCCCCCGGCCAGCCGGGGCCATCCCCGCCATCCTGCTCATACACCTTTCGCCATCCTGGATTTATCCGCACATTTCCCCGGGCAAAAAAGCTCTCCCCGCCGGCGGACACCGTGATAGCCGTCTCCTCGTACTCGCTGGCCGGGTACATTGCCGCGAGAAACCGGCGTACCACCAAGTCATAAATCCGACGCTCGTCCACAGTCATGTGATCCAGCTGCACAAATTGCTCCGTGGGAATGATAGCATGGTGATCCGAAACCTTAGCGTCATTGACAAAGGCGGGTTTTTTCGGGAGAGTCTGCATGGAAAGCCGCCCGGCCAGGACGCGGTAAGGCCCCACGGCGCAGGCCTTCAGCCGCTCCGTGAGAGTAGGCACAATATCCGCGCTCAGATACCGTGAATCTGTCCGGGGATAGGTGAGCACCTTGTGATTTTCGTAGAGGCGCTGCATGATATTTAACGTTTCCTTGGCCGAATACCCGAACCGGCTGTTGGCCTCCCGCTGAAGCTGGGTCAGGTCGTAGAGCAGGGGCGGAGCCTCTTTTTTGGGGGACCGCTTCACGGAAATGACCCGGCCCTCCTTCCCCTCAAGCCCCCGGAGAATGTTTTCTATCCTTTCCCGGTCAAAGGAACGGCTGTTCCCTGCCCTGTCCCTCCAGGTTAAGGAAAGGCCCTCCGCCAAGGCCCGGATTTCGTAAAACGTTTGCGAAACAAACGTACGTATACGTTTCTCACGTTCCGCAATCATAGCCAGCGTCGGCGTCTGGACACGGCCGCAGGAGAGCTGGGCATTGTATTTGCAGGTCAGGGCCCGGGTGGCATTGATGCCCACCAGCCAGTCCGCCTCCGCCCGGCACATGGCCGCATCGTAAAGATTTTCATATTCCCGCCCATCCCGAAGGGCGGCAAAGCCTTCTCGGATGGCTTTGTCTGTTACCGAGGAAATCCACAGCCGCTTCACCGGCTTGTCATTTCCCGCCTTCTTCAAAATAAGGCGGGCCACCAGTTCCCCCTCCCGGCCCGCATCCGTGGCGATAATCACCTGGCCCACGTCCTTCCGGTGAAGCTGGGCCCGCACCGCCTGGTACTGCTTCCCGGTCTGGCGAATCACCTCCAGCTTAAAGGGCTGCGGCATCATGGGGAGATCCTCCATCTTCCACTCCTTATGTTTGGGGTCATACTCTTCGGGATCCGCCAGCGTCACCAGGTGTCCCAGCCCCCAGGTCACCACGTAGCGCTCCCCCTCAATGGCCCCGCTTATATTTTTATGGCAGCCCAGGACCCGGGCAATATCCCGGGCCACCGACGGCTTCTCAGCAAGCACTAATGCCTTCATGCTTCGGCTCTCCTTTTCCTTTTATTCTCACAGACGCGGCCTGCCAAACAGCAAATGCGGCGCACCCCGCCCATTCCATCCCTGCTCGCGTTATTCTTCTCCCAGATACGCCCGTATATTCTCCAGCACCTTCCGGCTTAACAGCATGAAGGCCTGCCTCGTCCTTCCCACGGACACACCGGCACAGAACACGCGGGGATGGGCAGCCAGCCGCCCCGACAGGTCCCCCAGGGCCCCCTCGGTATCGCATACGAAATAATTATTCTCCTCCGACAGCCACTCCGAGAGGGCGTCAATCTCATGGGAGGGGCCGATGGATGTGTTAAAGAGAAGCTTTCCCTGCCCCAGGGCTTTAAATTCCTCTCTGCCCAGGAGAATCACGTTCTTATTTAGGCAGGTAAAGACTGCCTGACTCCCCGCCAAAAGCTCTTTTAAGGGCAGGTAGGAAAATCCGTTTTTCTCCCAGTCGGGCTTGCGCGTCCGGCTGAAATAAGATACCTTGGCCCCCATGAACTGCATGGCCTGGGCAATCATTCCCCCGGAGGTCCCAAGGCCCACGATTCCCACAGGCAAATCCGTAATCTCAACCGGCATGTCATAGAGCATAGGCCGGTCAAAGCCGTGCAGGAACCGCACCAGCTCGCTGACCGCAAACTCCACTACGCCCCGGTCCCCGTAGTCCCGGATGCCCTTCACCACAATTCCCCGCTCCCGCGCGCAGGCAATATCCACATTGGCGCTCTCCTCTGAGTACAGGCTGCAGCACATGCCGATGTAGCGGATATTCGGGCAGCGCTCAATCACCGGGCGGCGAATCTGAGAGGTGTAGCTCACCAGCACCGCGTCCGCGTCCCCAATCCGCCGTACAATCTCCTCATCATCCGCCGGAATGTCCTCATAAAGCTTGACCTGACGGGCATATAATAAAAGCTCCTTCTCCGCCTGGGGCACCAAGCTCACCGGTTCAATGGCCACCAACTTTTCAAACATATTTTTTTCTCCCTTCTCACGCAAAATACAATCATAACCGTTTTGCCGCATCAAAACACAACCGGCGACGACAGATTCCGCAGCCGCTCCACCGCGCTCCAGGCCGCGATGGCCGCTGTAGAAGAATAAATATCCACCACCGCCTTCACGCCCCCGGCCTGGGCCGTGATCTTGTGATCGTCCCCCACCATGCCCGGCACGCTGTAAATCTCCATGCCTGTACGAGCGGGTCCTGCCGTGGCCAGGGAGGCCGCGATGGCCACATTTACCTTGGTGGGAAGCAGGCTGATAGCCTCTTTCGCGCTCCCGGCAAATACCCGGCTCTCCTCCTCATCCCTCATTAAATGCTCCTTAAAAATAGGCGTGCCCTGCAGGGAGGCCGGCCCCTTTTTCGTCCGCATCCGAGCTTCCAGTTTCCCCTCCCCCGCAGCGCTCATAAGCGCCACGGTCCGCAGCACGTCAAAGCCGCCCACAGCGCCGGAAAGAATATGTATCCGCCGCCCCTGGGCCGCCGCGCAAGTTTTCATCTCCTCGTAAAACGCCTCATCCGCAAAGGCCCCGATGGAGAGCACCAGAAAATCCGCGCCGCCCAAAAGCACTGCCTCCCCAAAGCGTTTCACCGCCTCCACGGAAGCGGCCTCCACCACATAATCCGGCTTTTCCTCCATCAGTTCCTCTATTGAAAAGCAGGCCCTGCAGCCCGCCCGGCCCGCGAGAGCCTTGGTCTTTTCCCGGCTGCGCCCCAGGATGCCCGAAAACCGGTAGCCCTCCAGAAAGCCCTTCTCCCATGCGTCCGCAATGATCCCGGCCAGATAGCCGTTTCCGATGACCGCAAGTTTTTTTGTTTCCATTTTGTTCCTCCTCATTCCAGCTTTTTGACCAGCTTCTCCAGCCCTTCCCTGACCTCCATCAGTTTCCCCACCTCGTCCAGATAATCCGGCGAAAGGCGGGACCAGACCGGCGCAGGGAGCTCGTCAATTTTCTTTCCTATAAACGCGATTTCCATTTTCAAAGCGCCCTGAATCTCCTCCCGCACATCCTCCAGGCGCTCCCATTGATTCCGGACCTCCTGTCCGCTCCCCCCGCCGCTGTCCTGAGCCTTTTTTCCGCCGGGCTTCGTCTTCTCCCCACCCGTCTCCTTCGTCTCCGCAGCCATCCGGTAGCATCCCCGGTCTACGCGCTCCAATACGCCGTTCCTGTACAGCCCTCCAATGGCCCCTGAAAAATGATCCGTATTGTAATCTTCCCCTGCCGTCAACCCTTCACGTTCCTTCAGAAGCTGACGGATTTCCTCATTTTCCCGCTGCTTTCCGTCCTGCATAATACGAGAAATTGCCGATTTTAAACGTTCATTTGTACTGATCTCCTTTCCCATCTCTTCCTCCTCCGTTATGCGTGGCTGTCTGCTGTATTCAGGACGGCCCCCTTCTTTTCCGGCCGTCCCGGACTGTTACGTATAATTGTATTTAATCATACGTTTTCTGCCCTGTCAATATCCTCCCCTTTCCGCAGACGCAAAACGTTACTTCCAGGAAAATATAAAAGCTCCCTTCCAAATCAGACGGATCTCTCAAATCGTATCCGTCTGATTCCGAAGGGAGCCTTATCCCTGCAGACTAAACCCCGGCCAGCTCCTTCATCCGTTCAATCTCTTCCGTCTGAACGTCAATGATATTCTGCGCCAGTTCACGTATCTCGTCATAGTCCGTATACTCTAAAATATCTTCCGACATATCCACCGCCATCTGGTGGTGCATAATCATCCCCTGTGCAAATGCCTGGTCAATGTTCTCCGCCGTGGTATGGTCTGCGTGATGGGACATGCCGTCCACGCCGAACATTTCGCTGTACTCTTCCAGATACTGCGTTTCCTTCTCCGGGTTCTCCTCCCCGTCTGCCTCATACTTCTTTAAGAGCTCATTCATCTGATCCAGCTCTTTTTTCTGCTCCGTTATGATGTCCCGGGCCATATCCTCCAGCTCGGGAATTTCCCCGCCGTATTTCAGATAGCTCTCCGACATAGATACGGCGGCCTCATGGTGCGGGATCATCCCTTTGAGAAAATCTACGGACGCGCTCCCTGAGCTCTCCCGTATGAGCATTTCATCCTCCATTCCCATCATGATAGACGCCTGCTCCGTCAGATATTTATCCAGAGCGTTTCCTCCGTTTAACGCATCATTTAAATGGTCGTGGCCCGAGGCGTCCGCTGCGCTCTCCTCCCCGGAGGGGCTTGCGTCTGCCTGGGAGCTTGTCTCCTCAGAGGAGCCCTCGCCTCCCTGGGAGCTCATCTCCCCGGAGGAGCCGGCTTCGGACCGCGTCCCATTTTCCCCCGCTCCCTCCGCATTTGCGCATCGGGTCATTACATATGCCACAATCACAATGGCAATCAATACCGCTGCGGCAACTCCTATTTTTCGAATCCACTGGTTGTCCTTCATACTATTCATCTCCATTCCGTTGGACAGTATCCGCGAATAGTATCCGCAGGCGGGAGACAAATTATGCATAGAAGCGGATTTACACAGACTTTACATGGTTTTTCCCAAACTTTCCATCCGTTCTGCAAGTCTATGTTATGATGAATATGATGAAATAGTACCCACAGTGAACAAGGAAATATACAGCGCTTGAGCCCCAAGAGAGTTCAGCGTCTTGGAAGGGAACATATTATGGAAAACAAACGCCAAAACGACAGAGACGAATCCGCCAAAACCCAGGAACGGCGCCGTGAGGAAAAGCGCTAGGAGGAGAAGCGCCGCGAGGAGGAAGAACAGGACAGCGGAGCCGGAAAAAAGGGGACTGTTCTGGCTTTCATCAGCCTTTTTCTCGCCGCAGCATGGCTTGCCTCTCCGCTCCTGGCCATAAAAGCTTCCTTGGGAATCATAGGATTTATAACCGGATGCATCTCCTGCATGTTTCGGAGAAGGCATACGGCGTTTTCCTATCTCGCCGTCCTTCTCTCCCTGTGCGCCATTGGCCTCTCCTTCTTTTCTCCGGTGCTGTCCTTTTACGGAACTTCCGATAGCGAAAGTTTCAGCAGTATATCGGTGACAGCCCCCGGTTCAGCAGAGGCCGCCGGCATAACCGAAGCGCAGACACTGACGGCAGCTTCCGCGCGGACAATATTTCCTTTCGGGTCAAACTGATGGCAGGCTTAAAATCCGTTTCTTTTCTCTCATGTTCCTTGAGTTTCTTCCCTTGGATTTTACCGCTAAACGCAGAAAAAGGACACGTCACGTCCTACTTGGCAAGCATCCTTTCTTTAAGTACAGCCTTCGGACTGCTATTTTAAATACTCTCCCAGTTCCTGCCCCGTAAGCTGGTACTTCTCCTGGATCTTCTTGCGGATCTCCTCTTTCGGAATCCCAAAATCCCGAAGGGCAGACACCATCAGCCGGATTCCCTCCTGACGTTCTTCCGCACGGCCCTCTGTACGGCCCAGTTCGATTCCCTTCTCGATATTTTCCTGGTCCCTCAACATCAAGGTCATATACTCATGCCTCCATTCCCGATTTTTCTTTGCCTCATCTACCGCTTCTTCCAACTCCCGGACAAAGGAGTCATCGCTTAGCCTCCCGTCCACATAGTCCAGAAACGCCCGCAGGCTTGCACTTACATCCTCCAGCGTTCCTTTCGTATTCAGGAATATCCGGGTGGCTCCATCCGCAATCGTAAGCTCCGGGTCCTCCTTGCATCTTCCGTCAAAGGTATACATATGCCGCCCTTTTCCATATAGGTCAAAGGGGCAGATAAAGATAATGTAGGAATCATTCAAATAGCGGTATCGGATTCCTTTATCCAGCAGCTGCAGATCAATCATTGCCGAATAGTATCTGCTTCTCTTGGGCAGTTCTTTGGTGTCCGTCATCTGCATTTCAATCGAATAGACCCTTTCCAAATCATCCCTTACATAGGCGTCAAGGCGGACGCTGCGCGCGTCCATATCCTCATCGATACTCTTCTGGGTTTCTATTACCTCGATATGGTCAATTGGAAGCTCCGGCAGGATTCTCTGCAGAAGCTTCTGGCACAAGCCCGGATGCTTCCTCATCAGTTTTCCAAACAAAAAGTCATTGGAGATTCCGATTGTTTCCCATGCGTATTCCAGCCCCGCCAGATTCTGTTTCCAATTCTTACTTTCACTGGTCATAACTACTCTGCAATCTCCTCCTTTATACGGTTCATTTATCCTCTGTTTCGTTTATTTTTATGTAACTTCATATTAACATAACAGAGCTCCTATTTCAAGATTCCCTGTCAGGCTGCCCGAAGCATTTGGCAGGCCCGGTCTATCTGCTCTTGGATTGCAACAGTTCAGGCAACCAGTAAAATAACGACCAGTACGCCAGTTGCTTGATAACTGGCGTACCAGCCATGAGCCCCATTATACTTTGGTAAATATTAAGCCCTAGAGCGTGTTTGAAAATTACTTTCTGCCAGATGTGCGGTCCACTTTGTGGGACATCGAAGGCGCCGGCTGAATATGCCATTCAGCCGGCGCCTCTGCATTTGAGCTGACATACCAGCTTGGCTCCTGGCCCAAAAGCCCCAGAAGCACACCGTGGTAGAAGCTTTCTCTGCGGGAACCGGTATCCCGGATACTGATCGTCTGCCGAAGTCAGCCATTCAGCTGTTCTTCCACTGCAGCCGCATTTCCTTCCAGCAAAGCTTCCCGCAAAGAGGAGAGCTTCTCTTTCTCCCCTGCAGCCAGCTCCTCAAACCATTGCCAAATCTGGCTTGTAAAAATCCCCCTGATTTCCCTATTGGGAATCACCAGATCAACCGTTTTCCCATCATACGTTCCGCTCATCGTGAGATAACCTGTCATAAACAGGACGCTCCATATATTGTCAACAGAATTCTCCAAATCCCGGTATGTCAGCTCCGGACGTATGCTCTTTTGAATGCTTCTGCCAACAATCAGCATCTCCAGTTCCCGTTTTGTAGCCGCAGACGCTTTGCCTAGCAGGGACCGTACAATATCATTTCCACTGGTATTCGACCAATAATCCTTTGGCCGCGCTTTCGGATTCATCCTGAGATCCGCGCAGTAGTTCACTACATCCCACGGGCAGTAAACTTCCGCATCCCCAAATTGATAGCCGTCATACCATTCTTTAACCGTATCATAGGATGTCATCCACCCATAATAAGCAAGCATTTCCCGGACTTCCTGATCCGTAAAGCAGAAAAAAACAAAAAAAAAGGTGTCCATAATTGTAAGTACGCACAGATTGTTTAAACCGGTGAAAATACTGTCCTTAGAAATACTCAGGCACCCTGTAAGCACCGCAAACTGCAGATTTTCGTTTGTTTTCAGAGCCTGGGAGAGCACCCCGCGGATCAGACTTACCATTTCATCATAATACCCGTTCTGATATGCCTTATCCAAAGGTACATCATACTCATCAATGAGAAGAATTACATTTTTATCAAAATGTCTTGCAAGGAGCCGTGACAAGGTGAGAAGGCTATTTTGAAGCGTTTGGTCCGACATGGACGAAATCGAATTTGTCTCCCCATCCCCCCACAAAAGCCTTCGGTAGCTCTCCTTTTCCCGCTTATCCAGCTTCTCGCTCTTTTCCAGGAAGGCAAAGCGTGCAGCCTCATTTCCAATTTCCGAACACAGCATATCCCTGGCCGCTTGAAAATTCCGTCCGTCTACGCCTTTTAATGTGAGAGAAATTACCGGGAACTGTCCCATGTACTGTTCACACAGTTCCTCTTTCTCCATTATTTTTAGTCCCTCAAACAATGCCGTATCGCATCCCAATTCAAAAAATGCCTTCAGCATACTCATATTCAGAGATTTTCCAAATCGGCGCGGACGAGTAAGGAGGGTAACCTGCACGCAGTTATAAAGCAGGCTGCTGATCAGCTCTGTCTTATCTACATAATAATAATTTTCCCTGCAAATTCTCGAGAAACTCTCAATCCCAATCGGAAGCATTTTTTCATTTCTATTCACCGCATTTCACCCCTTTTCCCGACGCTTTTCCATCTGCATTCAGTCTTTGCCATAATGTCAAGTGATGAATTCAATAATTTTTGATTCATTTATTGTATACTACGAAGTAGTAAAGATGGTTTGGTTTGCATCGCTACTATTTTGATGCTGCGAGGAGCTAACAGATTGACAAATGAATTACTTTGTTGTCTAATATAAAATATAGATATTATAGAGATT
>CALWBS010000067.1 GCA_944376135.1 uncultured Enterocloster sp. | reverse complement strand
AACCCGCTCCGCCCGATACCCTCTCTCCTGAAACACCACCAAATCTCTCGCCAGGCTGGTAGGCTTGCAGGACACATACACAATGCGCTTCACCCCGAAATCAATGATCCGGCCAAGTGCCTTGGGGTGGACGCCGTCCCGGGGCGGGTCCAGCACAATCAGATCCGGCTTGTCCTTTAAGTCCCCCACTACCTTCAGCACATCCCCGGCGATGAATTCGCAGTTGGCAAGGCCATTCCTAGCCGCATTCTCCCGCGCAGCCTCCACCGCCTCCTCCACAATCTCCACGCCCACGACCTTCTCCGCCACGGGCGCCAAAATCTGGGCAATGGTCCCGGTGCCGCTGTAGAGATCAAACACCACCTGTCCTTTGGTGTCCCCGATGTATTCGCGCACCGTGCGGTAGAGCACCTCCGCTCCCAGAGAATTGGTCTGAAAAAAAGAAAAGGAGGTAATCTTAAAACGAAGCCCCAAAAGCTCCTCATAAAAATAGTCCTGACCATAGAGAATGTCCGTGCCGTCGCTCTGCACCACATCCGCCAGGGAATCATTTTTTGTGTGGAGAATTCCCGCAAGAGCGCCCTTCAGCGTCAAGGCAAGGAGTTTCTTTACAAATCCTTCCAGCACATCCTGCTCTGTCAAATGCGCCGGCGCATCCGTTTCACATAGGCCTGCTCCCTCCATCCATTCACTCTGGGTGGTGGTCACAAGGGCTACCAGAATCTCTCCCGTCTTCACCGCCCTGCGCACCAGGAGATGGCGCAGATACCCCTTGTGAGATAGCTTTTTGTAAAATGGAGCCCCCAGCCCGGCAAAATACTCCCTGGCTGCTTCCAGAATCCGGCAGAAATCCGGATGCACAATCTGGCAGTGCGGCGTGCTGACAATGTCGTAAAAGCTCCCCCGCTTGTGCATGCCGAGAGCCAGCGGCCCGTCCTTCACCTCATCTCCAAAAGAAAATTCCATCTTATTGCGGTATCCGCGCTCCAGAGGGCTCCCCTTGATCCCCTCAAACACATAGCTCCCCTCTTCCAGCACCGGATCCAGCAAGGCTTTCACCTGCGCTCTCTTGATGGCGAGCTGTTCCTCATAGGGAAGCCCCTGATACAGGCAGCCTCCGCACAGGCCGCTGTGGGGGCAGGCCTGGCTTTTATCCTCTGCCGGGGAGGGCTCCACCACGGAAAGCAGCCGTCCTTCACAGATCCCTCCGCGCTTTTTTGTCAATACTCCTTGGATAATCTGCCCCGGAAGCGCGTTCTTCACCACAATCCGCTCTCCCTCCGCCTCGACAATTCCTTTATTTGGAAAATTGATTTTCAGGACCTTTCCTTCAAATACATCTCCTTTTTTCATCACTGTCTCTCCTCATTTTTCCAGTCTGCGCCAGCCGATGCGCCTCAGGCTGTACGCAGAATTTAATCTGTTCAGCCGTCTCATTATAGCAGAAAAAAACGCTTACTCCAAGTATTTTTCAGCTGACATGCCATTTACCCGCAGAGCAAAAAGAGCTCTCTTCCGTCCAAAAAAATCACGTCAGAGAGCCCTCCATCTTCTATTTTTCTTTTGTCGCGCTTCTGTGAGCCTGAGCTCCAAAATAAAAGCCTGTAATCATAGTAAAAATCGTCAGGAACTGATCCCCTGTGATTTCCCCCGCGCAGGTCAGACTGATAAAACCTCCGGTAAGCGCGAGAGTCATGAGGGACTTTACATCCAGCAATTCCTCCAGCCGTTCTCTCATACCCCATACCTCCTCCCAGCTGCTTCTTCGCCTGATTTTTAATCCTACTCCAATATATGACGGACTTCCCGGACATGTTTCGGAACCGTCTTTTATCGTCCCATGCCTCCACCATATAGCGGAGCGATCCCTCTTCCCTATGTCACAAACTTCTCACAATCTGTTCATAAAACCTTTACAAACTGCTAAAACTTTCTTCACGATTCCCTCCTATACTAAGAAATGTAAAGAGCTGATGCTATTAAACTTTTTTTCATAATACTCGGCCGGTGGATTTATTCACCGGCCTCCTCCTTTTTTACCGCACATATATTCACTGCGGCGGATTTATGCAGCATTTATACCCCTTAATCTGCGCATGCTGAACCGTGATAATTTTTTATTTTTATTTTTTTGAAAAAAACACTGGACAAACCGTAAAACCTGTGCTATTATAAATGAGCTGTCGCTGATAAGCAAAAGTACAGAAAAGATGGCCTGATGGTCAAGCGGCTAAGACGACGCCCTCTCACGGCGTAAACCCGGGTTCGATTCCCGGTCAGGTCATAAAAAAAGCAATCGGAATATTCCGATTGCTTTTTTCTTTCGGCGGCGGAGTCTAAACCGCCCCGCCGTCCTTGCCTTTTCTCTGAAAGTCTTTTTATCCGTCCATTACCCTTCGATGGCAATGTACTTCTTCTCCGGAACCTGGGCCTGTTTCTTCGGGATAGTCAGCTTCAAGATACCGTGCTTAAACTCGCCCTTGACATCCTCCCGGGTCACATCCTCGCCCACATAGAAGGTTCTCTGGCAGGCTCCCGCATACCGCTCTCTGCGGATATACTTACCGGTTTTCTTCTCCTCCTCATCCTTGTCAAGTCCCTTCGCTGCGCTGATCGTCAGATAACCGTTCTCCAGAGAGACTTTGATTTCATCCTTTGTAAATCCCGGAAGATCCATCTCCAGCTCATACGCGCTGTCCGTCTCTTTGATATCCGTCTTCATCAGGTTTTTACCCCGGCGGCCATACAGCTTTTTCTCCATCTTTTTCATATCTTTATCACTGTAAAACGGAAAATCTCTCATAAAATTATCAAATAAATCCTCACCAAAAATGCTGGGCATCAACATATGTCATTCCTCCTTAATTCTGTAAATCAACTGTTTTCTTTTTTTCGCCCGCCGGTCCCTCACGGCCGGCGGCGAATCATCTATCTTATGAACACACCGTCATCCTTCGATGGCAATGTATTTCTTGTCTTCCACAGCAGGCTTTTCTTCCTTCTTCGGTATCAGCATCGTCAGCGTACCATTTTCAAATTTTGCCTTGATGTCAGCCTCAGTTACCTCGTCACCTACATAGAAGCTCCGGCTGCAGGAACCGCTGTAGCGTTCCCTGCGGATGTAGCGGCCATTCTCGTCCTTCTCATCCTTGCTGTTGTTAGCAGCAGCACTGATAGTAAGATAACCGTCTTTCAGCTCTGCCTTCACATCTTCTTTCTTTACACCCGGCAGGTTCATGGTTACTTCATAACCATTGTCTGTGTCCTTGATATCTGTTTTCATCAAATCCGACGCGTTCATTCTATAACTATTATCAAATGGGAAATCAAAAAAGTCATCTAACAAATTCTCTCCAAAAATACTAGGCATCAACATAACTCATCTCTCCTTTACTATACACACTATGTATCATTACCTGTTTTCTGGAACCGGGAGAAGGATTCAAGAAAATTTCTTTCTCTCCTTTTTCCTTTCTCATCCCTCTTCCTTTGTTCTAGCTGTAATATAACACTTATTATTAGCCAAGTCAAGAGGTGAGTGCTAATTTTTTTGTGAAAAAAATGTGAACTTCTGATTTCCCTGGAAATTGCCGCTGAACTGATCCCTGGGATTTCAAAAGTCCACATATCTTTTTCGTTCTTTCAGTACATAATCGTTTAGACAACGACTATGTCAATACATCTTCCCCACCTTAAATTCCCGCTCCAGCTCCCTCCGCTGGTCCTTCTTGGCGATATCCGCTCGCTTGTCATAAAGCTTCTTGCCCCGCGCCAGGCCAATCTCCACCTTCACCAGGCTCCCCTTAAAGTACACCTGAAGGGGCACAAGGGTATATCCCTTCTCCGCCACCTTGCCGGTCAGCTTCATGATCTCGCTCTTATGCAGCAGAAGCTTTCTCGTCCGCAGGGGATCCTTGTTGAAAATGTTTCCCTTCTCATACGGACTGATGTGCATGCCGTACACGTACACCTGGCCGTTATCAATTTTTATGAATGCCTCCTTCACGCTGCACTTGCCCATGCGGATGGACTTCACCTCGGTCCCGAAGAGCTCAATCCCCGCCTCATATTTGTCATCTATAAAATAATCGTGGTATGCCTTCTTATTATTGGCAATCAGTTTAATACTTTCCTTCCCCATCTCTAACTCCTTTTTCCTTCTTTCTCAGCAGAGTCCCGGCGCAGCGCCGGGATGCGCTCACCTGACGGGCCGTCCGAACCCGCCGGGCCGCCCGCCTCTCCGGAAGCGCCGCAGTCCTCCGCGTCCCCGGCCAGCACAAAATCCACGCTCCGAAGCAGCGAATCCGTGCCCGCCACGGCCACGCGGACGCTCTGGCCCAGCTTATAGACCCGGCCGGTTCTCTCCCCGGCAAGCTCATAGTTTTTCTCGTCAAAAATGTAATAGTCGTCCTCCAGATCGCTCATGCGCACCAGGCCTTCCACCGTGTTGGGCAGCTCCACATAAAAGCCCCAGTTAGTGATGCCCGATATCACGCCCGTGAACTCTTCCCCGATAAACCGGCTCATATACTGGCATTTCTTCAGCTTCTCCGTCTCCCGCTCCGCCTCCTCGGCCCGCCGCTCCAGTGCGGAGGACTGCAGGGCCGCCTGGGGCAGCAGAGCCTCATAGTGGGCCCTGCGCTTCTCAGGCAGGCCGCCCCGGAGATTTTCCTTGATAATCCGGTGTATCTGCAGATCCGGATAGCGCCGTATGGGGGAAGTAAAATGGGTGTAATACCTGGCCGCCAGACCGAAATGCCCTGAGCAGTCTGTGGTGTAGCGCGCCTGCTTCATGGAGCGCAGCACCATCCGGGAGAGCAGCAGCTCCTCGCTCGTTCCCTCCAGTTTGTCCAAAAGCTTCTGCAGCTCCTTGGGGTGAATTTCGCCCTGCTGCATGCGGATGGCGTAGCCGAAATTATTGATAAAGATTCCCAGCTCTTTCATCTTGTCCGGGTCGGGCTTGTCATGGGTCCGATACAAAAACGGAAGCGCCTGCCAGTAATAATCCTCGGCCACCGTCTCATTTGCCAGGAGCATGAAATCCTCAATCAGCCGGGTAGCCGCATTTCTCTGGCGGGGCTCGATCGCCAGGGGGCGGCCCTCCCTGTCCAGAAGGATTTTGCTCTCGGGAAAATCAAAATCAATGGCTCCCCGCTTTCTTCTCCTGGCCCGCAGAATATCCGCCAGCTCCTTCATCGCAAAAAACATGGGCACAAAATCCCGGTATTCCTCCGCCTCAGGACACGGCTCTTCCTGCCCATTTTCCTCTGTGCCGCATCCATTTTTCAAAATAGCGTTCACCGCTGTGTACGTCATCCGCCGGTCCACCCGGATTACCGTCTCCGCAATCTGGTGATCCGCCACCGTTCCGTCCGGCTCCACCTCCATGATGCAGCTTAGCGCCAGCCGGTCCTGTCCCTCGTTCAGGGAACAGATCCCGTTGGAGAGCTTATGAGGCAGCATAGGAATCACCCGGTCCACCAGGTACACGCTGGTTCCCCTCCGCAGGGCCTCCTGGTCCAGGGCGCTCCCCTCCCGAACATAATGGCTCACATCCGCAATGTGCACGCCTAAGACATAATTGCCCCGGCCATTCCTCTCCAGAGTCACCGCGTCGTCCAGATCCTTTGCATCCTCCCCGTCAATCGTCACCGTGAGGAGGGCGCGCAGGTCCAGCCGTCCCGCCAGGTCCCCGCTCCAGTCCTCCGAATTTTCGGGCACCTCCACCGTCTCCGGAGCCCGGCCGGCCTCCTCCATCACCTCCGATGGGAACTGCTCCGGCAGGCCGTAGGCCCGCACCAGCGATAAAATATCCGTGCCGGGGTCATTCACATGGCCCAGAATCTCCGCAACCCGGCCCTCCGGACTTCTCCTGCCATCCCCAAAATCCGTGATGCGCACCACCACCTTGTGGCCGGTAACCGCTCCGCCGTCACAGCCCTGGGGAATGAAGATATCCCTTGCAATCCGCCGGTTGTCCGGCACTACAAAGCCAAAGTTCTTATTCTTCTGGTAATAGCCGACCATCTCTTGATTGGCGTGTTCCAGGATGCGCAGAACCGCCCCTTCCGCTCTTCCTTTCACGCCGGCTTCCCGCTCAATAAAAATCTGTACCTTATCGCCGTTGAGGGCTCCCCCCGTCTTCTCCTCAGGGATAAATACATCCTGGCTCCGCCCCTCCACGGTCACAAAGCCAAAGCCCCTTGCATTTCCGCTGAAAATCCCCGTCACGGAGAAGTTCTCAGGCTTTCCGTATTTCCCCTTCCTGGAAATGCCGATCTTCCCCTCCGCCACCAGGATGGAAAGCACCTCCTCAAGCTCTCCCCGCCGGGACTTAGGGATATCAAGGAGCATTGCGATCTCTTTGGCCTTCATGGGAACATACGCCTTGTCATAGATCAGCTCCGTGAGCATTTTCTTTCTCTGTTTCAGCTTTTCCTCTTCCATATACCCTCACATTTTTCATGTACTTATAATGAAAAACACCCTTATAGCGAGTACAAGGGTGTTGATTTCTTCCTTCGTTTTCTATTATCCCATGCGTTCCAGGAGAACATTCAAAATTACCGTAATGAGCATAAAAACAATTGCTCCATATCTGGTAAAATGTTCCAGGGCGCCCTCCATAGAACGTCCCTTATTCTTGCTCCAATAGCTGTCCGCCATACCGCCGATGGCGCTGCCGAGACCATTGGACTTGCCCTCCTGCATCAGGATTACGATGGATATCACCACGCCCAGAAGAACGTATATAACTGTCAAAATAACCTGAATAACTGTCATTTGCCGCACACCTCTCCGTTCCTTATAGTCAAACAACGTTACTATAGCATAGAATCCCCCAAAAAACAAGCCCTTTTACCGCGGCTGCGAAAAAATAAAGGAAAGCTTCCCCTCGAACTGACAGGTGCCATATCCTGCGGGTATGATAAAATGCTGTCCCATTTTCACCGAAATCCCATCCACGCGGCCCTCTCCCTCCAGGATGCTCACATTCGTAAAGTCCCCGCCGAAGTCTTCCTCCCAGCAGGTATTTACATCCACCTTAAAGCAGGCATAGCGGCTGCAGGTAATCAAATGGGTCTTGCTCCCCTCCGGCCCTTCCTTTACCACCTGGGGCTTTGGCCGGGCCCCTGGGTCAAAGGGCGCCTTGATCACATCCATGCTCTGCTTCACATGGAGCTGTCTGGGTTTTCCGTCGGACAAGCGGTCATAGTCATATACGCGGTAGGTAATATCGCTGCTCTGCTGGGTTTCCAGCAACAGCGTCCCTCCCTTGATGGCGTGAACGCAGCCCGGATCAATCTGGAAGAAATCTCCTTTTTTTACCGGAACCTCCCGGATAAACCGGCTCCACTGCTTTTCCTGTATCATCCGGCGCATTTCCTGGGCATCCTTTGCATGATGCCCGATCACAATGGTCGTCCCAGGCTCACAGTCCAGAATATACCAGCACTCCATCTTGCCCAAGGAGCCGTTCTCGTGGACCGCGGCATAGGCATCGTCCGGATGAACCTGAATGCTTAGATCCGCCTTGGCATCAATAATCTTTACCAGAAGCGGAAACTCCGCCCGGTCCGCAGTGGGGCCGAAGAGCTCCTTGTGTTCCCGCCAGAGATCGCTTAAATGCTGTCCCGCAAGAGTGCCCGATGCCACCAGGCAGTCCCCGTTTTTATGCGCACTGATTCCCCAGCACTCCCCCGTATGGTCACTGGGGATATCATAGCCAAATACCTCCCGCAGTTTGTTTCCTCCCCAGACTGTTTCTTTAAACACCGGCTCCAAAAAAATAAGTTCCATTTTCTCTCGTTCCTCCCTATTCTGCTTCCTCTGCAGTTACATATCCGGATCCGGCATTTCCCGCGTCCACGGTTCTAGATCCGTCTGCTCCCACGTAAAATCCGTCCGGCGTCACAGCGGACACCAGCATAGCCCCGGAGCTGCCGCAGTAATACTGTTTTCCGTTCCAGTCAACCCATCCCGTGACCATATAGCCCTCCGGATCAAAAAAATACCACTGGCCGTCAATCTCCTGCCAGTTGTCTGCCGTGTAGGAGCCGTCCCGGTTCACATACCACCAGCCCCTGGCGTCCTGCATCCAATGCCCCTTCCACTCCTTTATTTTCTCCTCGGATACATAGAAAGAGCTGGATTCCTGCCACTCCCCGGCATTTCCCCGGGAGTCAAAGGCCCTGACTTTAAAATAATAGGAGCCGGGGCCGGGAAATTTTTCAGAAAAATCATAGCTAGTCACGGAAACCGTGTACACAGAGCCAATTCCCTCCTCCACCGAGGAACCGCGGTCATCCCGGCACAAACGGACCTTGTAGTTTTTTGCTACATTCAGATCATCCCAGTTGGCAATTCCATTCGTCTCATCCCAGGAAAGACCCTCCACATCCAAATCCATATCGTCTTCGTCCAGTTCCTCCAGGCGAATCGTCAGGCAAAGCTCCTCCCGGTCATTTTTTGCGGAGCTGGACACGTACTTCACCTCATCCCCGGTAAATGTAAAAGCGCTTTTTCCTGTCTTTTTAAAGTAATAATCACTGTCCGCAGAAAGCCAGATTTCCACCTTTGGCTTGTCTCCCCCGGCCCAGTAATCTCCCTCATTGACAATCTCCACGCTGTCCACCGAGCATTCCCCCTCTTCCAGGGTCACCTCCACATCTCCGCCCCAGTCCCCTGCCTGGATATCTGACTGGATGTTTAAGGTAATATGTCCCACCGGCTCCCGCTCGTCGTCATCGTCATCCGCGTAAGCCCCAAAGCACATCCCCGCTGCCATGCATAGGGTTCCGGCGAGCACCGCAAATTTTCTTCTTTTCTTCATAGGTCCTCTGCTTCCTCATCCTTCCCTGTCCATCGTGATTATTTTACCACGAATCCGCCTCTTTTAAAAGGGTGGACCTGCCTCGCACAAAACTTGTTTCTTTTTCATATCTTATACCAGGCCGGTCAGCGAACCCCCCATGCGGGAATCAACGGCCTTGGCAGAAAACCGGACTGCAAGGAGATTTATATGATTACCATAAGCCTGTGCATGATTGTGAAAAATGAAGCCGCTGTGCTGGAGCGTATATTAAAACCCATGTCCGCTGTGGCGGACCAGATTGTCATCGTGGACACCGGTTCAACGGACGAGACAAAGGGGATCGCCCGGCGGTATACGAAGGAGGTCTATGACATGGCCTGGCGGGATGATTTTTCCGCGGCGCGGAATCTGGCCTGCTCCCATGCCCGGATGGACTATTGGATGTGGCTGGATGCGGACGACGTGATCGATGAAAAAAATACAGCCCGCCTTCTGGAATTAAAAAGCATGCTGGACCCTTGCGTGGACGTAGTGATGATGCGCTATCTCACCGGATTTGATTCGGAAGGGAACTGCACATTCTCTTACTACAGGGAACGGCTTTTAAAAACTTCCAGGAATTTTCGCTGGGAGGGGCGGGTACACGAGGCCGTCACGCCCTCGGGAAATATTTTCTATTCTCCCATTGAGATCCGGCATCAGAAGACAGGGCCGGGGGACAGAGACAGAAACCTGCGCATTTATGAGACAATGCTTCGGGAGGGAGAGATTTTGAATCCCAGGGAACTCTTCTACTATGGAAGGGAGCTCTTTTTCCATGAACATTTTTCTGAAGCCGCTGCCGTTCTGTCCCTGTTTTTGGAAGAGCCCGAAGGGTGGCGGGAAAATAAAATTGATGCCTGCCTTCTTCTCTCCCAGTGCCACCAGGAGCTCGGCAGGCAGGAGGCGGCTCTGGCAGATCTGACCCGGAGCTTTATCTACAGTCCTCCCCGGGGGGAGGCCTGCTGCGCTCTGGGAGAACGGATGATGCAGGCAGGAAGACTGGACGAGGCGGTCTACTGGTACGAGAAAGCCCTTGCCTCCTCCCCGGACGAGATCTCCGGTGCATTCGTTCAAAAGGACTGCTACAGCTTTCTCCCTCTGATTCAGCTCTGCGTGTGTTGGGACCGGCTGGGGGACAGAAAAAAGGCCCTGTATTATCACAAGATGGCCCGTGCCTTAAAGCCCAAACATCCTTCCGTAAAGGCCAATGAGGCATATTTTTCCGGACTTATGAAAGAAAAAGGCTCCGGTACTGGTTCTTCTGCCCAGAAACATGTTTGAAATTCTCTTATAGAAAAGGAGAGACGATTATGTATTATGATTATTCTGACGATATTGATGAGATCATGAACCGCGATCCTTCCACGCCTCCTGAGCTGCGGCGTCCCGGCGGGCCCGGCTCCCGTCCCGGGCAGGATAACTGCTCAGGTTCCGGCGGAAGACCCGGCCAAAATGGCTGCCATGGACAGGATAGCTGCGGCTCCGGTTCCTCCTGTTGCTGCTGCTGCGAAGGCCCCCGCGGGCCGCAGGGGCCGGCAGGAGCCCGCGGACCAATGGGGCCTGTGGGGCCGCAGGGGCCGGCAGGATTTCCTGGAGCCCAGGGAGCGACTGGTCCCACCGGACCAGCTGGACCGCAGGGGCCGCAGGGAGCCCAGGGACCGGCAGGAGCCACCGGCATTCAGGGACTTCAAGGGCCACAAGGTCTGCAGGGACCGACTGGGGCCACTGGACCGACCGGGCCGACAGGAGCCGCGGGATTAAACGGCGCTGCCGGGGTGACCGGCCCCACCGGTGCAACCGGCATCCAGGGACCGGCTGGTCCCACGGGAGCCGCAGGATTAAACGGCGCAAATGGGACGACTGGACCCACTGGGCCAACGGGGGCCACAGGTCCAACTGGACCCACCGGGGCCGCAGGACCAACCGGACCGACGGGAGCTACCGGCGCCGCGGGACCAACCGGACCGACAGGAGCCACCGGCGCCGTGGGACCAACCGGGCCGACAGGGCCGACCGGACCGACGGGACTAACCGGAGCCACTGGTGCGACCGGAGCTGCCGGAGCCACCGGCGCGGCTGGGGCTACCGGAGCCACCGGCGCGACTGGGGCTACCGGAGCCACCGGCACCGCAGCTTCCACTGAGCTTCTGTCCGCCTACTCCACTCCCTCCGCTCCCGGAACCAACAACACTGCTCTGCTGTTTGACCAGAATTCCACAGTTGCCGGAACCAGCATCACCCACACGGCGGGGAGCAGTAATTTTTCCATCACCAGTCCGGGGCTGTATACCGTGGCCTTTCATGGGAACATTGCCCCTGCTTCCGGGGTCAATTTCCCGCTCACTGTCAGCCTGACTCTGCAGTTAAACGGAACCAGTGTCCCCGGCGCACTGGCGACTCACACATTCCACACCTCCTCT
>CALWBS010000066.1 GCA_944376135.1 uncultured Enterocloster sp. | reverse complement strand
TTCTTTCCCGCTTTACTTGGTTCTTCTTCTGAATTTTCCTCAAATCCACGGTCTAAACCTGACCTTCTTCTTTAAGGAATCTTCAGGGTTTCGCATACTGTTTAATGTTCACTTATCAAGGTGCTTCGCTGTCTGCTTTTCAGCGGCAACTTTGATATCTTACCATGTTTATCCGCTTTTGTCAACAACTTTTTTACTGAAATTTCATTTTTGTTTTTTATCTTGTTTGGAAGATTTGAAATTTTCAGTAGGCCTTTACTATAACACTATAAATTGGTCTTGTCAAGGAATTTGTTGCAGTTTTTTATACAATTTTTTTACCGACTTTTTACACCACTAAATATGCCATTTCTATTTGATTTTTACTACATTTTGTGTTTGCAGAGAAATTGCCGGGAGGACCTGTTTTTTCTTCCTGCCCGGCAATTCAAATCAATTTCATATTCAAAATATACAATTGCGACTATTTCTTTAAAAAATTCCTCTTATAATTCCGCCCAGTATAAGATTGATGATATTGTGACGATACAAAAAGGTAAGCCATGTGCTCGCATATACCTGTTCCTCCAGCATTTGTCCGGTAGGGGTAGCGGAACAAATGCTCAAAACGAAGCCTGCAGTCCACAAAATCAGAAGTCCCTCCATCAATCCCACCACCGCTCCGGCAATATGGTTCAGACCTGAGATAATTGGCAGACGTGCTACAAGATCCAGCCATTTAATAAGAAAATGAATCAAGATAAATGCGGCTATAAATAAAAAGATTGTCGCCAAAACGTTAATCAGAATATCCGCCAGATAAGAACTGACATATTCTGTAAATTCTTGTACGCCAAGCATCTCATAGATTTCATTATTATTATTTTCCAAAAGAATATCTTTTAATGTCTGCGGAAGGTCCATTTGCTCGATAGCTGTGCGCTGTGCTGCGGGAAGCTGCATTTCTTCCTCCACAGGAGCCTCCCAGCCGGCGGCATCCAGAATTATGCTGGCCGCATTTTGGCGGACCGTGGGATTTTCCCGTATAAAGCTTGTCACATAGGGAGCGGAAACTTTAACAACAATCACCGTAAGCAGAAGAGCTCCCAGCGATACACACTGCCGCAGAAATCCCCGGTAATGGCCGTACAGCATCATTCCAATTAAAAATATTCCTGCCCCCACGGACAGCCAGTGTTCTAAAATTATGTCCAACTTCTGCCCCCATCCTGTCCTAATACAAGCTGTTCCAGCGCTACTGCCACTCCATCCTCGTCGTTGGAGACTGTAATATGGTCAGCTGCCTCTTTCGCGGCTTTGACCCCGTTTTCCATGGCCACGCCTATTCCAGCTGCCTTCAGCATACTTACATCATTTTCCCCGTCTCCAAAAGCCATAACCGCCGAACGAGGAATATCCAAATAATCTGCCAGCCATAAAAGTGCATTTCCCTTCGTGGCCTCTTTTCGGTTGATTTCCAGGTTATTGTAAAGGGAGGAGCTCACAAACAGTCCCTCCACCTGTTCCAGTTCTCTGCGCAGTTTTTCCCGCTGTTGCAAATCCGCGAAAAAAACGTTAATCTTCTCAGCCTCTTTTCCTGTTTCTTCCACAAAGCGAATGATATTTGGCACAGTTTTTCTTGTGGCGTGAACCATTTTCTGCATTACAGGACTAATTCCATACTGATCCAGGTGTTCGATAAACTCCGGCTGGGTAATCGCCCACCCCTCTATATAAGGGTCGTACATCGCAGGATATTTTTCAATCATCCGGAGAATCTGAAGCGTCTGTACATTGGAAATGGCACAAGTCCGCAGATTTTTCCCCTCGGCCAAATCTGCTACCACGCCGCCATTGGTAGCAATGGCATACCGCACCCCCGGAAGCGCTTTAATCTTCTCAGAAATACCGTGCACCGCACGCCCCGTAGCCGGAACAATCCGGATGCCTCTTTCTGCACAAGCCATAAGAGCTCTGTGATTTCTATCAGAAATATTTTTTTGGCTGTCCAAAAGTGTTCCGTCCATGTCCAGAGCTACCATTTTTATCTGGTTCATAAAAAATGCTCCTCTTTTAAAATCAGCAGCCCGTCTTTATCGTATTTGGAAGAGAATATACCTGTAAGTTTTTTGACAAAGGCCGGATTTTCTGCCTTATCAGCCGCTTCCTCAATTAAATCCTCAGCATTAGCCTTTGTAAGCGGAATCCCCTCTTCCTCCATAATTTCAATTCGCTCATAGAGAGCCAGCATACTTTTTCCCGATATGCTGCAGTCAATATCCCCTGCATACTTGCAGGCATACTGGGCGAACTCGTCAATATCCATCTCCTGCTCCTCCGGCTCTTCCCGGAGCATCGGCGGCTCCTCCTTGGGAACCCGTTTCTTCTGAACTGGGATGGACATGGGAGGGATGTCCCTCTTGGGCTGCACTCTTCTTACCGGACGAGAATCCCCAGACGGCGCTTCTTCTGTCCGAGATATCCCTTCAGAGCTGCGGGGAGCTGCCGGGGATACAGTGCGAACTGGTGTTTCTGGCTTAGAAGTGCGAACCGGTGCTTCCGGACGGGTCGCTCGGGACTCCTGGGGCCGGGACTGTCCCGCCGTTTGAGTCTGGCCGTGATTCTGGGACGCAGCCGGCTTTACTGCGGACGGGCGCGGCACCGATGCACGGCGCTCCGGCGCCGGACGGGCAGGCTCATCCGCAGGAGAGGAAGCTGTGTGGCCTGAGGCCTCAGAGTCCGCAGTACTGATGCACTCAAACCGCTTCGCAAGACCCGGATAAATGCGGTAGAGCTCTTTCAGGCGCTCGGGCGTGTCAATAAGTACGATGTTCATACCTGTTTCATCCCTCGCCATCAACTGATTCAGTTCCTGAAGAATGGCCTCATTCATATCTCCCGCCTGCTCGATAATCAGGTCCTTGCCTGTGAGCTTGTCGGACAGGGTAAAGATTCCTCTGCGGTTCAGTTTTTCTCCAGTAATTTTTGCCGCCTGATTTTTGGCGCCGGTCTCCTGATGGATTTTTTTGAGAGCCTGGATTGCCAGATTTAAGCCCTCCTCCGGCTCATCTGTCTCAATCATCAGATGATTGGATCCCGTAGATGAGAGTTCCCGATTCAGGGAGCGGATATCCGAGAGGACTCTAGTCTGCGCCTCCTCCGGCTCATGGCTGTAGCTATCCTCCTCTGATATCTTTGACATTTCCCGCGCCAAATGCGCCTGCGCCTCCGCTTCGTGGAGCCTGACTTTCAGATCATCCCCTGTGAGCGCCTTGGATCCCTCAGTGGAAGGGGTCCAGTGTGTTTTCGGTTCCGGTTCATACTCCGGCTCAATGGTTACAGGCTCCTGTTCCGGTGATTCGTATCCGCCGGGTTTCTCCGCTGGCTCCCGGGTGTAAGCCGCTTCAGGTTCCTCTGCCGGCTCCCGGGTGTAAGCCGCTTCAGGTTCCCCTGCCGGCTCCCGGGTGTAAACCTCCTCTGGTTCCTCTGCCGGCTCCTGGGTATAAGCCGCCTCTGGTTCCGGTTCCGGGGTGTAGGAGGGCACCCTGTCTCTGTACTCTTTCTCCACGGCTTTGAGCTTCGCCTCATATTTGTCGCGGTTCTCCACCAAATCCATCTGGTAGGTGGTGAGAGGCGCATACTGAAGCTTGAGCTCCATCGCCTTATCCACATATTTTCCGAGACCAAACATGAGCATAATCTTGTCGCAGGTCATAACACAAAGATCGCCCATGCCCGCCTCATTGTATAGCTCCGCCAGCTCATAGAGCCATTTTTCATCCAGCTCCACATTGCAGTACTGCTCCAGCGTATGAATGAGCTGCTCCACTGGAGCGCCTTTTGCTCCCAGAATCAGGTAGCGGAGAATATACTGCCTTGGGTCATCAGGGGCAAGGTCGCAGAACTCCCTGTAATAATCTTCCGCCTCTCCCGTATTTCCCTCCTTGATGGCAAGCTCTGCCAGCTTATACAGAAGTCGCTTGCCGATGGGTGCCCGCTCGAAGGCCAGAAGCAGGATATCCTTGGCCTCCTGGTATTCCTCGTTTTTCTCATAAACCGAGGCAGCCATAGACAGTATATTTACATTGCGCACGCGCCGCCAGTCAATGGTGTCCGCAATTTTCATGGCTGTCTCATAGTCTCCCTTGGCGGCCATTTTTTTAATCTGCTCAACCTTAATGTTAAACTCGTATTTATCCATTTCCCTAATCTCCCTGTAGCGAATCTACGGCCCAAAGTTCCGTATTACAGCTCTGTTCTCCCTTCCAGCGCCCGCAGAAGCGTCACCTCATCAATATACTCCAAATCGCCTCCCACCGGCACGCCGCTGGCAATCCGGGTCACTTTGATGCCTGTAGGCTTGACCAGCTTGCTTATATACATGGCTGTGGTTTCCCCCTCCAGGCTGGAGTTGGTAGCGATAATTACTTCTTCCACATCGGACTGGAGTCTCAGCATTAACTCCTTGAGCTTGATATCCCCTGGGCCTATCCCCAGCATGGGGGAAATTGCTCCGTGAAGCACGTGGTAAACCCCGTCATATTTTCCGGTTTTCTCATAGGCGGCCAGATCCCTGGTATTTTCCACCACCATAATGACTTTATGGTTGCGCTTAGGGCTGCTGCAGATGGGGCACAGCTCCTGATCCGTAAGGGTAAAGCACTCCTTGCAGTAGCGGATGTTATTGCGCGCCTCCCGCATGGCCCCTGCCAACTCCTCCACCTGCTCCTTGGGCATGTTGATGATGTGAAATGCCAGGCGCTGGGCGGACTTTGCCCCGATCCCCGGAAGCTTTGAGAGCTGTTCAATTAACCTGGTAATCTGACTGCTGTAGTAATCCATCAGAACGGAAGCCCCCCGCCCAGAGCGCCGCCAAGGCCTCCCGTCAATTTGGACATGGTCTCGGTGTTGTCCGCCTCCATTTGACGAAATGCCTCATTGACCGCTGCTGCAATCAAATCCTCCAGCATCTCAATGTCATCCGGGTCCACCGCATCCGGGGAGAGCTTTACGGACACAACCTCTTTCTTTCCGGAAACCGTGACGCTCACCGCCCCGCCTCCGGCCGAAGCCGTGTATTCTTTGCTCTCCAGCTCCTTTGCAGCCTCCTCCATCTGGCGCTGCATTCTCTGAGCCTGCTTCATAAGATTGTTCATATTTCCGGGAATGCCCCCGGGAAATCCGCCGCGTTTTGCCATGGTTTCTATAATCCTCCTTATTATTCAATCCTCGTATGTGATATCCATATGAATTTTATCTTCCAGCTCTTCCTCCGTCACATAGATGGTATCAAGCCGTTCTCCCCGCCCTGCCAGACGGGTTTTAAAATAGATAGATCTGCCGTACCGGGCCTCTACCTGGCGCTCCAGCTCCCCTATCACCGTAGGTCTCTTGCCCATATCATAATTCATCGGGTCCAAAAATACAATAGTAAGACAACCCTCTCCTCCGGGTTCCACTACCGTATCCCTAAGATACGCTCTGGCTCCTCCGCCCATCTCCCGGACGATCTTGGCCCATTCATTGCGCACCAGCTTCAGATCTTCCAGCTGGGCCTTGGGAAGGGCCACCTGCTTGGCAGAAATCTCCGGAGCAGACGCCCCAGAAAAGGCAGCACTCTCGGCATTCACATGTGCCATCGCTCCCGGTGCTCCCTGCGCATTATCTTCCCCGTAAGCTTCCGCCCCACGCGGGACAGCTGGAATCCCTGCTGCTCCAGCAGAGAAAGCGGAGGGCGGCAGGGACTTTCTTCCCGCCTCCAGATCTTCCAGTGCCTCTTCCAGCTGGCTGACCCGCTCCATGAGAGAACCGATATCAGGCTCCATGGATGGCTTTGTCAACTTGATAAGAGCGACTTCAATCAGCACCCTTTTCTGGCTGGCATAGCGGAGCTGATTCCCCAGCTCTGAGAGAATCCGGATATAGCGCATCAGCGTGGGGCCATCTGCCTTTTTTCCGTCTTCCCGAAGCTGCCGTAAATTTTCCTCTGACATATCCACAAGGCCTTCGCCTTCATCTGAAGATTGAATCAGAAGGATATTTCGCAAATACCAGATAAAATCCGTGACGAACTGTCCCAGCTCCCGGCCCTGAATCACGATCTCTTCCAAAATATGGATGCAGTCTCCGGTTCTTCCCTCCGTCACCGCGCTGAACATCCGGCTGAATACTTCAGTGTCCACCGCGCCAAGAACCTCCAGCACATTCTCATAGGTGAGAAGCTTCCCATAGTGGAAAGCTACGCATTGATCCAACAAACTTAGAGCATCTCTTAAAGAGCCGTCCGCAGTCTTGGCCACATACAGCAGCGCTTTATCTTCCACCTGAATCTTTTCTGCCTGGGTCAGCTCCCTTAAACGGGCCGCTATGGTTTCCAGAGATATCCGCTTGAAGTCATAGCGCTGACACCGGGAGAGAATCGTGATGGGGATTTTGTGGACCTCCGTCGTTGCCAGGATAAAGATAACGTATTCCGGGGGCTCTTCCAGGGTTTTTAAAAGGGCGTTGAACGCACCAATGGACAGCATGTGCACCTCGTCGATGATATACACGCGGTATTTTCCTTCCGTGGGGGGATACTGGACTTGCTCCCGGATATCCCGGATATTCTCCACGCCGTTGTTGGAGGCCGCATCAATCTCCACCACATTCATCGATGAGCCCGACAAAATGGCACGGCAGCTGGGGCATTCATTGCAGGGACTTCCGTCCACGGGATGCTCACAGTTGACCGCCCGGGCATAAATCTTGGCAATACTGGTTTTTCCGGTTCCCCTGGTTCCGCAGAAAAGGTAGGCGTGACCAATGCGCTGGGAGGTTATCTGATTTTTTAAAGTCTGAACAATGGGATCCTGTCCCTTTACATCTTCAAAGGATACAGGTCTCCACTTGCGGTACAGAGCCGTGTATGACATGAATATTGCTCCTTACTCATCCCCAAAGCTGATTCCCACCAGCTTGGCCTCTTTAATCATGGAGCATTCCGGATCCACAGTCTTGAGTTTTCCCGCCACTTCGGAGAGCGGCACTTTTGTTATATTATTATTTTTCACAGCTACCATATAACCATATTCTTCCTTTGCAATCAGCTTGGCTGCCGCTGCTCCCAGCCGCGTGGCGAGAACCCGGTCGTAAGGACAGGGCTCACCGCCCCTCTGCATATGGCCCGGAACAGTGACACGCACTTCACTTCCTGTCACCTCTTCAATTCTGGCCCCTATCTCATAAGCCACGGATGGGTAAACCACCCCGGATTTCTTCTTTTCTTTTAATTCTTTCTTGCTCATACCGGCCTCTTCCTTGGAAATGGCGCCTTCTGCCACCGCCAGGATGGAGAAGCGCTTGCCGGCCTTTGCCCTTCTGGTAAGGGCATCACATATCACCCGGATATCATAGGGAATCTCAGGAAGCAGGATAATATCCGCTCCGCCGGCCAGACCCGCATAGAGAGTAAGCCAGCCAACCTTATGTCCCATCACTTCCACAATAAATACTCTTCCGTGAGAAGCAGCCGTTGTGTGAATGCAGTCGATGGCATTGGTAGCCACATCCACCGCGCTCTGAAAACCAAACGTCATATCGGTTCCCCACAGATCATTGTCTATGGTTTTGGGGAGAGATACAACATTAAGGCCCTCTTGGCTTAAAAGGTTCGCCGTCTTCTGGCTTCCATTTCCGCCCAGAACTACAAGACAGCTCAATTTGAGCTTTTTATAGGTGTGCTTCATGGACTCCACCTTGTCAAGACCGTTCTCATCAGGAACACGCATGAGTTTAAAGGGCTGGCGGGAGGTTCCAAGGATTGTGCCGCCTTCTGTGAGAATGCCTGAAAAATCAGAGGGTTTCATAATCTGGTAATCCGCGTACATGAGCCCTTTATATCCATCCTCAAAACCGATGATTTCCACATCATCAAACATATTATATAAGGATTTGGCAACGCCGCGCATGGTGGCATTAAGCGCCTGGCAGTCGCCGCCGCTGGTCAGCATACCTATTCTTTTCATTCCCGCTTCCTCCTCGTGAAATTTTTTCATAGTAACCCATCTTGGTAATTATAACGCAAAGAAATGGGCGGGGCAAGCTCTATTTCCTTACGCTTTCCCTATATTTACGTCCTCTTTTGCCTAAGCTCCCTGAAAAACTCCTGCAAAAGCTCCGTGCAGTCCTGCTCCAGCACTCCTGTTTCCAGCTCCACCTGATGATTAAATCCCTTTTCATGGAAAAGGTCCAGAACAGAGCCCGCACATCCTGCCTTGGGATTTTTGCTTCCAATTACCACCCTGGGGATGCGGGCCTGGACAATCGCGCCGGCACACATGGGACATGGTTCCAGAGTGACATACATAGTGCACTCCTCCAGACGCCAGTCCCCGATCACCCTGCACGCCTTCTTTATAGAAATAATCTCCGCATGAGAGAGTACCGTCTTGTCCGCGTTGCGGCGGTTATATCCCCTTGCAATTATTTTATCCCGGCATACGATCACGCATCCAATGGGTACATCCCCCAGTGCAGCTGCTTTTCTTGCTTGTCGAAGGGCTTCCCGCATAAATTTTTCATCCTGCCGGCGCTTTCTTTTTTCTTCCTCCGCCTGCTTCTGGGCCTGAAGACGCTTTCTTTCCTGGCGCATCTCCCATTTTCTTCGCCGAGTTGCTTCCCCCTTCTCCCGCTGAATCTCTTGATCTTCCCTTTGGTCCACCATATCCTCTTTCCTCTTTTTTTTCCATTTTCCCTATGCTATACTGGAACGTGCGTCCTGTTGCTACCATTATATTTAAATTCATTTAGATTGAAAAGGAGAATCTTGAAATAATGAAGATTTGCGGCCTGCAAAAGACAACTCTGCTGGATTTTCCCGGAAAAGTGGCAGCTACTCTTTTTACCGGAGGATGCAACTTCCGCTGCCCATTCTGCCATAACAGCAGCCTTTTGACCGGAGATGCTGAAGAATTATATTCATCGGAAGAAATTCTACAATTTTTGGAAAAAAGGAAGAAAATTCTGCAGGGAGTATGCATCACGGGGGGAGAACCCACCCTACAGCCGGATTTAGAAGATTTTATACGAGATATTCGCGTTCTGGGCCTCTCTATCAAACTGGACACCAATGGATACCGGCCTGATATTTTGCTATCCCTCTGCCGGAAAGGGCTTTTAGACTATGTCGCCATGGACATAAAAAGCGGACGGGACCGATACGAGACGGCCACAGGCATCCGCAACCTTGACATGGAAAAAATCGACGAGAGCATCCGCTTCCTTTTGGAGGGAAATCTGCCCTATGAATTCCGGACAACCGCAGTGAGGGGAATTCACAAGGCGGAGGATTTCCGGCAGATTGGCCCCTGGATTAAGGGCTGCCGCCGGTATTTCCTCCAGGCATTTACAGACAGCGGGGACATCCTGGTTCCCGGAACATACGGTGCATTTTCCGCCGAAGAAATGCTCGCCTTCCTAGAACTCGTACGACCGTTCACCGAGGAGGCATCCCTGCGGGGGATTGATTATCCATCCTGATTTTCCATGCGTATATCCGTGTACCAGTATCCAAAACGGCCGTCCTGGGCGGGCTGCTTTTTGGAAAGCACAAAATGGGGAAATCCAAACATGGAGGCCATATATTTTTCATTGCTGTAATAATGGCCCGGCACCCCCAGAATATACCGAACCCGCCTTCCATCCGCAATTCGTGCCAGAATCAGGTAGCGGTAGTTGTAGTATCCGTGGAGCAGGAAGCTGTTGTTCCCGTAAGTCCATGTCTCTCTGGGAAGCAGGCCGATATCCTGGGGCTTGATGGTCAGAACCTCGCTGATGCCCGCACTGTCAAATGCCTGAATTTTGGGACAGCGCTTCCGAAAACTGTCCCACAGCGGCTGAGAACGGCTGCCGCTTTCTTCCTCCTGATCCAGACGCTTGAGGGCCTCCGGATCTCCCAGGACAATTTCTTTCTCTTGATTTTGACTCTGATTCAAAAAATTACCGGCAGGAGCCGGCAGCTTCCTATGCGGCATATCTCCTGATTCCTGCTCTTCCATGCACTCCGGTATATTTTCTTCTGCCGGTTCATCTGCGCGCTTCGCTATACCCCCTGGCATAGATTCAGCTGCGCTTCCCGGCTTATCCTCCGGCATAGATTCAGCTGCGCTTCCCGGCTTATCCTCCGGCATCAATCCGGCCGGGCTTTCCGGCACAGCGTCTTGTACTTTTTCGTTTTCTGAAATCTCTTTTTCCAGCTCCTCTATTTTTTTATGTATCTGTTCTTTGGGGTCGCCGACCTTTTCCGATGTCACCTCTGCCAGCTCCACCTCGGCAGCCTGCGCTACCTCGTCCT
>CALWBS010000065.1 GCA_944376135.1 uncultured Enterocloster sp. | reverse complement strand
ATTCATGGAGCATATTGAATATGCCTTTGCCGCCTTTTGCAGAATTGTTCTTCGCAACGCGGCAATCAGTGCATACCGCGATTTTGGACGGAAACAGAAGCATGAAGTATCTCTTGATTATCTGATGCCCGAAACACCCTTTGAGTCGTTCACGACAGACAATTACTTTGAACAGTACGATATTCCAACTGTCTTTGTTGTGAAAGGGCAGAAAATTATTGTGGCACGCAAACGGTTAGCCGACGCATTATTGAAATTGCCGGAACAGCGGCACACTGTCCTGCTGATGTATTTCTTCCTCGGCTACACTGATACAGAAGTTGGGAACGAGTACGGGTATTCCAGAAGCACAGCGAATTACTGGAAACACGCGGCATTGAAGCAGTTGAGAAAGGAATGGTTAAAATCAGAGCATGAGGAACAAGAAGCTGATACCCTTTGAAGTCATTGAAAAAGCGATTGCCGGAGAGCCGGAAGCCATAGACGCGGTATTGCGGCACTATGCTGGACGTATCAAGTATTTGTCTACCTATCGAGGATATATCAACGACGATATTCAAGACCGTTTGAAAGCACAGCTTATCAAAGCTATCCTGCAATTCCGTTTTGACAGGTAGGAAATAGCAAAGCCAGAAAAAGCCGTCAAGGATAAAATGCACGCTTCGCGTCCTTGACAGCTTTCCCTGTCTTTGCTGTTGGGCGGCTAAGAGAGCGCAATCGGATAAACCGCTTACGCTCTCAATCCATTATGGAATGTTACGCAGTAGGGGTAGAATTTCCCTTGATTTATGCGGCTTGTAGAGTGTATTTAAAGTAAGGTAAGGGTTTTATATTCATATCCTCAAAATAGTGTTTCTACTGCGTAACAAAGCATCTATCTTTAAAATTATATTTTTTCAATACCAACCTTGACGTTCTTTTTCCATATCCTCAAAGTAGTCATCATAATAGTGGTTAGTTTTGGGTGGATATTTTTGGTTCAAATATTGAGCAAATTGTAACTGTACAAGATCATCATACTCGTTACAATGATTGAAACTGTATTTTTGTAAATATTCCATTTTTTTCTCTGCTGCTTCTTTACTTAGTCCAAAACATTCTACCAAAAATGGAACATTGATAGAATATCCTCGCTGGGATATGGCTTTAATTAAAATATTGGGGGCATTCGCTTGCGCAGCGAAAAAATGCGCTTCGATTTCTTCTCGCTCACTATGTTTTTTATGTCCACATTTGATATGTCCAATCTCATGCCACAAAGTATGTTTCATTCGTGGACCATATTTTTCTTTGTTATACAAAATCAGTGTTACATCAGGGCGTAAACCTTTAAGAAGGAAAGCATCTTCTAATTCATGTCCGAGTGTTATTTTTTCAATGGGTAGCCCTGTTATTTTAGCATACTTTTGATAGCTACTAATTATAACATCTTTACATTTAATTTTTTTAGCAGGTATAGGAAATTCATGTATATCAAGTTCTAATAATGTTAAATACGCCAAGGAGGTGATTTTTGCCCAGTCGAAATTCATAATCAATCCTCCTCATCGTCATCATCGTTGAGAAGAAATTTATCAATAGTTTCATTAAATATTTTAAATGCCTCCGCTCGTTTTTCCGCTGATAATTCTCCTGTTTTACGTGCTATTATAACAAACTCCTCAGGAATTTCACTATATCCACATTTTGTTAGCAACAATGCTTTGTCAATTTTTAAAGCATTAGCAAGTTTTTCGAGAGTTTTTAAGTCAGGTGTTACCAAATCTGCTTCAAGTCGGCTGATTGTTGAGTTAGTTACGCCAGCTAATTCAGCCAGTTTTCTTTGACTAATTGATTTCTGTTCTCTTAAATGGACCAGATATTTTCCAAACGAATTTTCCATACGAATACTCCTTTCAAAAAGAGTATAACATAACCGTTCCACAAAAGCAACAAAAGGTGTTGCATTTAAGGAACGGATGTGATATACTATTGTTGCACAGATGGAACGGTAATTGCATGAAAAAGACAACAGACTATGATTCGCACTCACGCTCTGTTGTCCTCTCTAACGGCACTTTCACAAGAATTTAGCGCCAACTTCCTGTATTTATTTTAGCATTTTAATACCGAAAAAGCAATCGCTATATCTTGTGTGTTATTGTGCCTTTCTATACAAGATACCAATCTATCTGGAGATTTTTAGAAGGAGGTACACATTATGATGTACGCAAAAAAAATCAAAATGAAATACGGGTGTAGTAACTCAAACAATGTTCAGGAGATTGAAGAAATTTACATTGACGGTTGCAATAATCCGGGATACTTTAAAAAATCTGTTCTTTATGATTATTTAAAAAAGAATCCCAAAAGTATCAAAGTCTATATTTCTCCTTATCCTGATGTAGTGCCTGCATTGAGTTCACGTGGTGAAAAATACGTTCGGTCAGAGCCTAATGATACGGTTCGAGACAATTTGCTTAAATTACCAAGAGTTTGAAAGGAGTGAAAGAGTATGGCTGTTCATCATGGCGGAAAAGTTGGGGCTGCTGGAAAAACCTTAGCAACAAAATCTTCAAGTAAAAGTGCTAAAAGTAAAGCTGGAAAAACTTTAGCTAATCATAAACATGAAAAGCACTAAGTAATAATTTGTTACAGGAAGTTGTACGACGTCAAAAGGCGGCATCGCACTAAAAATAGTGCAATGCCGCCTTTTTGCTCCCTGTTTGTCAGCCGTTAAATTAGTTTGTTTCCAAAACTTCCTTATCGGCGTTCATCTAACGGGGGCTCCTTTTTGGTGCTGTTTTCCCTATCTTACGGCAGCACCAGGGCCGGCTTAAAATCCAGGTAATCCCCGGAAACCAGCAGATAGCGGACGCCGTGAAATGTTCCGCGGATGCTGTCGCCGAACCGCCGTGCCCCGTGGCAGTGGGAGTACACCACGGCGGAGACCCCGTATTCTTGCGCAATGTCCGTAAACGGCGAGGTCTTTTCCAGAATGTTTGTGGGCGGATAATGGAGAAACATGATAAATTTGCGAAATCCTGCGTCCGATGCCTGGGAAAAGGAATCTCTAAGGCGGGCCATTTCCCTTTCCACAAGCTTCTCCGCCTGGGCCTCCCGCTCCTCGTCCCAGCCGGTCAGATTCCCCCAGGGATCCAGATAGAAGGGGCCTTCAAAGGTGTAGCCTTTTGTCCCCACCAGAGCATAGTCCTGGTATACCGCGAAATTATTCTGCAGAAAGAACAGGCGCCCGGCATACTCTGCATTGAGGCGGTCTGTCTTTTTCGCGTCCCAGAACATATCGTGATTCCCGCGAAGGAGAATTTTGCGTCCGGGAAGTCCCTCGATGAAGGCCAAATCCTCCCGGCATTCCGAGAGCTTCCGGCCCCAGGAATGGTCGCCGATGAGCACCAGGGTGTCCTCGGGCGCTACGATTTGGGCAGTGTATTTCTTGATTTTTTTCTCATGGTTCTTCCAAACTCTCCCAAAGGCATCCATGGGTTTGTGGGTCTGGAAGCTTAAATGCAGATCGCCTAAGGCGTAGAGGGCCATGGCATCGTCCCCCCTTTCCATACGTTTCGCTGCTTATCCTTTTGTCCATAAAGGGGATTGTATGAGGATAGTATAGCTGTTTATGCCTAAAAATGCAATTGTATACATTGCTGCGCGAAGCGCCCCGTCCCGTCAGGGACATGCATTGCGGGGAACCCGGAGGGAATGTACCGGGACGGGGAAGACTGCGTGACTGTTGCGGATTTGACCGAAAAAGTTTATCCGGACAGAAATCAGCTTGGACGAGGCGTTTGATATTGTGGGGAGCAAAAGAAGCGTCTATGCCCCGGATGAGCAGGCAGTGTATTATGCGGAACGTGCCCTGCCCCCCAAAATAGAGAAATATGTGTTTCACAGTTTAGAGGGAGGACAAATGTCATGAATTCGGAGAAAATATATCCCCGCGAAATGGACCGGGAGACAGTTTATCTGAAAAATGTTGTCATTAATCTCAACATTATCATTGGGGAGGTCACTATGTACAATGATTTTGTCAATGATCCGAGGCAGTCGGATCGTTTTTGCCGATTACACCATTCGGATTATGGCGGATGAAGCGATGCTAAAGGAGCGCCTGGTGGAGCGGAAGTTAAAAAGCGGGACAACGGATGAGGAAGCTCGCCGCTTTGTGGAATTCAGCGATATGGCAAATGTGCGGGAATGCCTGGAGCATACGAAGGAGGCGGACTTGTGCTTTATTTTAGGGCAGGACGGGACGTACCAGGTGGCGGGACGATAACAAGAAGACAGCGGGATGACAAAAAATATATCCTCTTGTTTTTGAACTATTCCTATGCTACGATAGGAGTACCATCAGTGTACAAGGGGGCGCTGAACCGTATGTCCCTTTGTACACTGATGGTA
Source organism: uncultured Enterocloster sp. (assembly GCA_944376135.1). Lineage (GTDB taxonomy): Bacteria > Bacillota > Clostridia > Lachnospirales > Lachnospiraceae > Enterocloster. The sequence continues at coordinate 9,084 of CALWBS010000065.1, read as the reverse complement.
AGCAAAGTTTCTTGCACATTCTGCAAATTATCTTTTATTCTGCGCCGGCTGCAGGCGCTCTTACGGACTCTTTGCTTAATACCCGAATAACGTTAAGCAGGGAGGCGGGGGCATCCATCCGGAGCGGGAAAAGCTGCAGCAGCGGCTGGCCAGAGCTTTTCGGGCAGAGTTCCGTGCTAGAATAAGGACAGTATGGAATACTTAAAAAATGTAAGGTGAGAAAAATTGAGAAGTTCATTGAAGGATATCATTATCGTGCGCCAGAGGCTCCTTGACGAGGCAGAACAGGACGGGCCGCGTATTCTCGTCTTTTATGGGCCGATGGGCTATGGAAAGACGACCCTTTTAGACGGTATTTACAGGCAGAAGCAGAACAGGGCGGTTTTGTGCAGGATGGTGCAGGAGGACAGCCGGTTTGAGGTTCTGGCCGGAAAGCTGGCAGCCGCTGTCCGGCAGATATGCCCGGATTTTTCTTTTTCGCGGGAACCGGATGCTGAGGAAGCTGGGACAGAGGAGGACATGGAGTCTGTAGCCTGTGAACTGGGCAGGGCTATCTGCGCGCTGAAAAATCCTCCGGAGGATATTATTTTAGACGATTTTCAGGAAATAAAAGGGGAGGAAGCGGGGCGTTTTCTGGCGCTCCTGTTTTTGGCGCTTCCGCAAAATACAAGATTTCTGATTGCGACCAGGGACCGGATTCCGGGCTTTGCTCTCCGCTACCTTGCGGATGGAACCAGCCGTGTCTTCTGCAGCCAGATGATGTCCTTCACGGAGGAAGAAGTAGAGGAAGCGGTGAAAAAGGCGGGCATATCCCGTTTGGCGGAGACCGCCGCGGCCATCTGGAAGCGCACCCAGGGCTGGCCGGCCGGCGTGATGATGATTCTTTTTGCCCTGAAAAATAACTGGGCGGACGGAGGAGAGGAGGCGGTGGAAAAGCTCTGTTTGTCTCCGGTCATGAAGAGGCTTATAAAATATGAAATTTTGGACCGCCAGCCGGAGGAGATGGGCCGGTTTATGATTTCGATTTCTCCTATTCAAAAACCGGGGACAGAGCTCTGCCGCTGTGCTCTTGGAATAGAGAATGCCCGGGAGAAGCTTCTATGGCTGTTTCAAAGGGGGCTGCTGTATCAGTGGAAGAGGGGAAGCGGTGAGTTTGAGTGGAATCCGCTGCTGCGCGGCTATCTGCAAAGTCTCCTTCCCAAGGCGGAAAAAGACCGCATTCTCAACGAGGCGGCCCGCTGGTTTCTGGAACAGGGAAGAATTCAGGAGGCTGCGGACTGCGCGGTGCAGGCCGGAGGCAGGGAGATACTGGAGCGCATTTTGACAGAACAAGGCTATTCTCTCCTAGCCAAAGGAAAGGTTGAGGTTCTGGAGCAATGCCTGGAGTTCCTTTTAAAGGGAAAGGCGGGGGAAAGTCAAGGGGCGTTTATTCTTCTTTTGGAGGGGCTTGTGCACAGGGAGAGAGGACGTGAGCAGGCACAGCTTCGGGCTTTTGAGCGGGCGCTGTGGAGGGCTGACGGCGAACAGCAGACAGAATTGTTCGCTAGGGCTCTGTTTTGTACGGCCCGCTGTCTGGCGGAGAGAGGAGAAGCGGACCGGGCAGAAGTGCGCATGCGGGAGGGAATCGCAAAAAAGCTGACGCCGCACACGTTCGCTTGGTATGAGGGGATGCTTGGCTGGGCCTACATCTGGCTGTATGCGGGCCGGGAAAAAGAGGCTCTGCAGGTACTGGATCACGCGCTCCGCTCAGAGGCAGAGACAAACAAAACCGGGACGCAGAAAGGAGAGGCAGCAGAACGGTGTCAGTCCCTCAGACTGCAGGCTGCGGATTTGGCGGAAATCCTGCGGGCTTACAGCAGCCTGAATCTGCGGGAAATATTGGAGCGCATAGACCAAGAGGCCGCCCAGCGAAGGATAGCCGGGAGTTTGTGTGCGGCAAAACTTATTTTGAGCGGCGGTGTGGGCGAACAGGAAATCGCTGGGCTGCTGAAGCGCTTAAATGACGGGGCACAGACAGCTCTGCATGCGAGGGCCCGCATGGAGGGCGGCTATATGCTCTTTGAACAGGGAAGATGGGAGGAAGGCGGAAGACAGATTTGCAGGGGGATCGAAGCGCTGAACCGGATGCACTTGTACGTCCAGGCGGGGAACAGTGGAAAGAACTTTCGCATGTATCAGATTTACGCGGCTTTAAGCGGACAAATTAAAACAGTGGGTTCAGGCGTCCATCTGGCGGCCCAATGTTTCGGAGAATTTTATGTGCAGGTGCTTGAGACGGGAGAAAAAATTCGCTGGAGAACGAAAAAAGCCCGGGATTGTATGGCATTTCTCCTGCATCAGGGGAGCAGAGGAGCATCGAGGAGCGAGCTGATGGACGCTCTCTGGGAGGAGGAAGGCCCGGGCAATGAGGTGGCTGCCCTGCACAATATCCTGTCCAGCATTCGAAAAAGTTTTTCCGAATATGTGGAAGAGGTTATCATTTGCCGGGATAAGCGGTATTTTGTGCAGCCCGAGATTATCTACACGGACATAGGGCTGGCAGAAGAAATTGCTGAGGCCGTGCAGAAGGGGGAGCCACAACGGCTTCTCCCATGGCAGGGAATGCTGGAGCTGCTTTCCCGGGGCTCGTATCTTGCGGATGTGGATGGAGAGTGGGCGGAACAGATGCGGTATTATTATGAGCGGTATATTTATGAGGGACTGGCGGCACTGGGTACTTGCCACATGGATAGAGGAGAATTTACAGCAGCAGAGTTCTGTCTGCGCCGGGCCATTGCCGTGGACCCTTACAGCCTGAAGGCTATTGCCGGTCTTATGAACTGCTATGGGAAAATGAAGGAGGGGCTTCGCCTGACCCGCTTTTATGAAGAAATTCGAACCTCTGTCGGAGAGGATTTAGAACAGCAGCTGGAGACAGAGATGGGAAAAATATACAAAAGAAACCTTGCTGTCTGCGGAAAATAAATCCGGTCTGGTCGGATGGGATGTATATAAAAATGTATATAATTTTTTGGTATCATAAAATATAATGTATTTTGACGCCGGAACAGAGAGAAAGGAGGGGACGATTTGGGAATTCTTTCAGAATTGAATGTGGTGAAGAACGCCCTTGGAGGATATTTCAACAATAAAGCCAAATTTACGATTGAGGACAGCCTCCTCCCGATTTACGTACAGTTTAATCCGGAGAGCTACTCCGTGCAGGAGTCAGTCCAGTACAATGAAGTCAGGGGAAACGTGCCCTTCCGCAAGGTGGTCCAGTTTGTGGGGGCGGTTCAGTCGATCACAAGTCTAAGCTTTCGTTTTGATACAAATTCCGTCATCACCAGCTCCGGTTCGGGAGGAAGCATGCTGGGAGCGACAGCTGCTGTGGGAAATACAGTGATGTCTGCGGCCAATTCCGTGATGTCCTTTGTGGGATCTCTGACGGGGGACTCCGACCTGGATGTATCCGCTCTGACTGCTCAGTTCTCCAAGCTGATGCAGATTGACGGAAACAAGCACCGCCCGCCCTATGTGACGTTTACCTGGGGTTCCATCTCGGTGACCGGGGTGGTGGAGAGCATGAATACCACATTTACCATGTTTAATGGCCGGGGAGTTCCCATACAGGCACAGGTGGACTGCCAGATCAAATCTACCGGGGATTCCACGGCGGCCCAGCGGACCCCGCTCTTTTCACCGGACCGGACAAAGAGCCGTGTGATGTCCGAGGATATCAACCTCTGGGGGCTGGCGGCCAGTGAGTACGGTGATATTAACCGCTGGCGGGTAATCGCAAAGGCAAATCATATTATGGATCCGCTGGATGTGGAGCCGGGGACGCTCATCAAAGTTCCGGCTTTGACGGATTTGTAGGAGGAAGTATATGGTGGATTTGATGAACGGAACCTGGAATTTTGCTGTGCTGGTGGCCCAGTATGAGAATTTTCAGGTTCCAACCATGAAGCTTCTGGTCAATGGGAGCGATCTCATAACAAACAAGCAGCTGTTTCCGGCCAGTGTGGAGATCACATTGTCTCTTCGGGCCGCGGGAATGGCTGTGATTAAGCTGGCTGGGCTGTACGATATCGAGAAGCATTCTTTTGACGAAGATATGAAGATTCTTCTTATGCCGGGGACGATCGTGGAGCTGGAGGTTGGGTATAGCTCCACCACCCGGAAGGTTTTCAAGGGATATGTGGCGATGCTGGGGGCGGAGTTTGGAGACGATGCCCTCTTTGTCGTTACGCTTTTGGACGCCAGGCGTCTGATGATGACCAGCGGGAGGCGGCAGGTTCTCCACAGCGTGTCTAATTATTCCGACGCGGTGCGGACCATTCTGACAGATTATGCCCTGCTCTGTTCTCCGAAAGTGGACGCCACCAATGACGGACTGGTCAATCCTGTGTCCCAGACCACCAATGACTATGATTTTATTGTGAAGGAGCTGATCGGCTCCGGGAAGACGGACCGGGAATTTTTTATTGTGGCGGACAAAGCATATTTTCGAAAGCCCCAGTCCGTGAAAGAGCCCATCATGACAATGACATTTGGCCGGGAGCTGGTACAGCTAAAGGTTGATTTTTCCTATATTGACCTGAATGTGGAAGTGATCGGCTACGATCCCAAGGAGCAGCAGGCGGTAAAAGGGACTGCCTCAGCCAAGGGATTTTTGACTCAGCTCATACTTCAGGGGGTCACCCCTACCCTGTACGCTCCGGACGCCGATGCGGACAGCAGCAAAAAAGCGTCCATACGGGCACAGGCACTGGCGCGAAAGAGCGAGGAGAAGAACTGTGTGGGAAGCGGGATTGCCGTCGGACTGCCGGAACTGGTGCCGGGACGCTATCTGCAGGTGAAAGGCCTGGATTCCATGGCGGACAACAAGTATTATATCACGGAGGTGACCCATGTGCTGAACGAGAATGGCTTTATGACCCATTTCCAGATAGGAGGGGTGGCGTGATGGGAATCTTTGATGATCTGATCGAGGCGGGACAGCCTCAGAATCCTTCCTTTTTTAATCCCAGCATTGCTACGGGTACGGTGAAGGAGAACTGGAATCAGGATTTTCCGGGCAAGGTAAAGGTGGAGCTTATCCTGGGGGAGGAGGGCAAGAATGTGACCGGCTGGATTCCGGTAGCGATGCCCTACTGCGGGCCGGGGTTTGGCTCCTACGCCCTTCCGGAGGTGGGAAGCGAGGTGGTGGTGGCCTTTGTCATGGGAAACCGTAACTGCCCGATTGTGATCGGCTCTCTGTGGAACAATAAAAATAAGCTGCCGGATGAGACGGCGAATGAAAAAAATACCCTGAAGCGGTTTTGCACCAAAGGCGGCTGCGAGCTGATTTTTGACGATACGGAGAAAAAGGCCGCGGTCACGGTGAAGACGCCCGGCGGCCTGACCCTGACTATGGGGGATGAGAAGAAGCTGATCACGCTCCAGGACGGGGAGGGGAAGAACGGCATCTCCCTCGACTGCGAGAAAGGCGAAGTGACTATCAACGCTGAGAACAAGGTACATATCGCAGTGGGCGGCACGGACTTGATTCTGGCGGACGGCCAGGGAAAGCAGATCAAGCTTGCCAGCGGCAATATCAACGTGGAGGCAGAGCAGGCACTGGGGCTTAAGGGGCAGAATCTGACGGCTGAGGGATCTATGGTGAACCTGAAGGCCCAGGGTTCCTTTAAGGCGGAGACGAGCGCCATGATGGAGCTCAAGGGCTCTATGGTAAAGATAAACTGACGGCAGCGGAGGTGAAATATGGCGGAGCGAAATACAGCGGGTTCCTTCCTGGGAAGGGGATTTAAATTTCCTGTGCAGGTAGACCCGGCCACAGGCAGGATGATGACCTCAGCTTACGAGGAGGATATCTCGGAGGCGATTTATATTATTCTGATGACCAGGAAAGGGGAGCGGGTGCGCAACCCGGAGTTCGGATGCGGGATTCACGATTATGCCTTCAGCACCACGGATTTCACCACGCGCAAGGAGATGGAGCGCAGCGTGGAGAAGGCGCTGATTCTCTGGGAGCCGCGCATCCGCGACGTGGACGTGACAGTGTCCCTGGACCAGGAGGCGGAGGGAAAGCTCATAATCAAGATCTCCTATGTGGTCCGGACGACAAACAACCCTTACAATCTGGTATTCCCCTTCTATCTCAATGAGGGCTTTGGGGACCAGGCGTAGCGAGGAGGCACAGATGGAAAAAGACGAAATCATGGAATTGATTCAGAAGCGGGCTGCCAGCTATGTGCCCGAATGGCGGTTTGACGCGGAGTTCCCCGATATCGGCACGGCCCTCGCCATTGTGTACGGGGATATGTTTTCCAAGACAGAAAGCCGTTTTGACCAGATATTTTTAAAGAACCGGATTGCCTTCCTGAATGAGCTGGACGCGGGCCTTCTTCCGGCCAGGCCTGCGGAAGGATATGTCTCCTTCGGCCTGGTAAACGACGAGGTGGAGGGGGTGGAGCTGCCCGCCGGGACCGTGGTGAACTGCCGGGAAGGGGATGCGGAGGGAGACCTCCACTACCGGACCCAGGATGACATCTACGTGTCTCCGGCCCGCCTGTCCTCCTTCTACTTTGCCTCGGACAGAAAGGGTTTTATCTCCACCCCGTACCGGGGAGGCGAGATGGGGGAGACCCCGCTGTTTGACCTGTCAGGGGAAAACCTTGCGGAGCATGTGCTGTATTTCTGCCACAGACAGGCGCTGTACATAAAGATGGGCGGATGGATTCGCCTGCGGTTTTTCCTGCGGGGAGACATAAAGGTATCCGACGAGCTTATGGAGAAGCTGGCAGACGCATCCTGCGCGCGGTTTTCCTATTATACGGAAGACGGCTGGCAGGAGTTTGAGCAGCTGACCCTGGAGAACGGGGATATCTGCCTGAAAAAAGGGGAGACGCAGCCGGCCTTTGCCCGGATGGGCGAGGGGGAGGAGAGCGGCTATTACATCCGCTGCCAGGCGCTCTCCATCGAGGCGCTGGAGAAGCTGTATTTGTCCGGCATACGGATCCGCACCTGGAGCGGGGAGCTGGTTCCTGACTGCGTGTATGCCAATGGGGTGGAGAGCAGCAAGAAGCACTATTTCCCCTTCGGGGAACGGCTTACGCCTTTTAATGAGGTGTATTTCGGATGCGAGGAGGCCCTGTGCAAGCGGGGAGCCCGGGTGACCCTGGCCTTTCATCTGGATTTTGCAAAGATTCCCCTGGACTACAATATAGAAAATGATCCGGTGAAGTGGGAATGGATCATGAAGCGCTCGGATTTTAAGGCGGATCCCGAGTACGATGTGACCATCGAGGAAGTCATCTGGGAGTATTACAACGGCACGGGCTGGGCGCGTCTCTTTGCGGACGAGCAGTTCAGCGATATTTTCCTTCCCAGGGGCCTTGTGAAGGGCGTGTACCGGAAGGTAGAATTTACCTGCCCTGAGGATATTGAACCCTTGACCGTCAATTCACGCACCTCCTGGTATATCCGGGCGCGGGTTATCAAGGTAAATAATTTGTTTAAGATGAAAGGGAATTACGTGTCGCCGGTGATGGACAACACGGTGTTCTCCTATGACTATGAGGACTCTGAGGTGGAGCCGGACGCTGTGGCCTCCCGCAACTGCCTGGAGAGGAGGAGGATCTTTCTGCCCGCCTCCCCGTTTTCGCGGACCGGCGTGGCGGAGGACACGGTGTACCTGGGATTTGGACAGCCTCTGAGAAATGGCCCGCTGAAGATGCTCTTCCAGTTCCGGGATGAGGCAGAGCATCCGGGCGAAGGCCTCTTGTGGGAATATTTTGACGGTTTCTCCTGGAAGGAGCTCAGCCTGTTGGACGAGACCAGGAATTTTTCCCGTTCCGGGCTTATTACCCTGATGGGGCCCTCCCGCATGCGCGGAACGCGGCTCTTCGGGGAGGAGAGGTACTGGCTGCGCATCCGGGATACCGGCGGCGAATACGGCCAGGAGGACAAAAAGACAGCCCTGCCGGTTCTCTTGGGAATCCATATGAATACGGTAAAAATCTCCGGGGTGGACCGGGCCGATACGGAGTATTTCCGCATGGAGGTCTTTCAGGAGAACACCAGCTTCCGTCTGATGCGAAAGAAGATTATCCGGGCAGAGGTCTATGTCAATGAGGTGGAGAGCATAAGCGGCCGCGAGCTGGAGGCTCTGGCGGCCCAGGATCGGGTGAGGCCCGTCTATGACGAGGCGGGGCTCTTAAGGGAGGCCTGGGTTAAGTGGAACCGGAGAGAGGATTTTTCGGAGTCCGGCGAGGAGGACCGGGATTATATCTTAGATCAGAATGAGGGCACAATCCTCTTTGGAAACGGCAGGCGGGGACGGATTCCCCCTGCCGCCCGGACGGATAATATCCGCGTGGAGTATTTAAGCGGCGGCGGTGAGCGCACCAACCTTCCTGCCGGCGCAGTGAACCAGCTGGACCAGGACGCGGGCTTTATAAGCAGGGTGTCAAATCCTCTGCCTCTTCTTGGGGGATGCAATGTGGAGACCCTTAATGAGGCCATCCGGCGCTGCTGCGGCGCTCTGCGCCATCAAAACCGGGCCATCACAGCCAGGGATTACGAGGAGCTCGTCTGCGCCTCCTCCCGGGATATTCTGGGAGCCAGGTGCTTTACGGGATGGGACAGGGAAGGAGAAAGGCGGCCGGGCTTTGTGACTATCGTGGTTCTGCGGCGGGAAAATGGAGCGGGCTTTGACCGGATTCGCCAGGAAGCCGAGGAATTTTTAAAGGACAAGACGGAGGAAGGTCTTTTATCTTCCGGCCGCCTGGCCATCATTGAGCCGGAGTTTGTGGAGCTGTCCGTCCGAGTGCAGGTGACGGTTCGGGATTATAACCTGGCATTCCGGGTGAAGCGGGAAGTTATGGAGCGCCTGGAACGGTTCCTGGACCCAGTGAAAGGAAATTTCAAGGGGCAGGGCTGGGAGATCGGCCGCCTGCCCGGCAGCATACAGATAAAGAACGCCATCGCAGGTACGCCGGGCATGGCCTTTGTGCGGGGCATCTATATAACGGCCTTTGCCGGAGGAAGCATGGGACGCCGGGAGGTTGACCTGGAGCATATGAGCCGGAAGAAATATGT
>CALWBS010000064.1 GCA_944376135.1 uncultured Enterocloster sp. | reverse complement strand
CCGTAGACCGTGACCTCCTCGTTCTCGTCTCCCACATAGCTGCCGGAGAACTCCAGCTCCGCGCCGATCGCCCCGTCTTCCCGGTAAAAGGTGCAGTAAACCCCGGCGTCCTGCACGGATCCCCGGTACCAGCCCATGCCCAAAAGCTTTCCGGAGAGGGAGAGGCCGTTTAAAAGCATGCCGCCGAAGCGGGTGAGCTCCTTTTTCCCTTTCTCCTCCTCGGCAACCCGATACACCGGACGCTCCAACTGGTTAATAGGCTGGGTGACCTCGTAATCCGCAAGCTGCTCCTTCCAGGCGGCGATCTCCTCCTCGGAGAGCTCAATAGGATGAATCAGTCCCACCATTCCCTCCTCAGGGAAGTCAAATTCCTCCTCATCCACGGTGTTGAAGCTGCCGTCCTCCATATAGCGGAAGGTGTCCTTCGGCGCCCCGTCCGCGTAAATGCCCCAGATTAAGCCGATGGCAAACTGATGCATCACCGGATTTTTCACAAAGAGTTCTCTCCACTTTTCGGCGTCCCAGAGCCGCTCGGAGGTGAGGGCCTGCTCTAAGCGGAGCTTCTGGTTAGCGGCCACAACTTTAAGCTGCTTCTTTAACTGCTTAAATTCCTCGTAAGCCGCTGCAGACTTCGTTTCATCATCCCGCTTTCCGGGCGCAGGCATGTTCTTTAGCCGCTTTCCCTCCCCATCCTGGATTTCCAGCTCCAGGGCAGGCGTGAGATATACGGCAAATTGCCGGCTGCCGTAGTCAAAGATGCGTTCCATGTTTTCCCCAAATCCCAAGGTCGGCACAATCCGGTCCTCCAACTCCTCCCGGCTTATCCCCAAGGAGGAGGCCGCAAAATCCAGGGCTTGGGCCGCCGCGGCCTTCACCTGGCGGAACTTGAATTTGCGTGAAATCTGATCCACCAAGAGCAGGGCCTGGGCGCTCCCGTTTAACGCCAGGGCCTTCACCGCCTCCGCGGCCATGGCGCCCCTGGCCTGCTGGGGCCACTCCTGAATCTGTTTTTTAAAGACAGGCACAATCCCCTCTCCGCCATGGATGGACGCGGCATAGAGCACCCACTTTTTCTTAGCCTCGGCCCCGGCGCTCATCCATTTATCAAAGAGCTCCGCCATAAACCGCTGCAGCTCTCTCTCATCCAGCTCCCCGGCAAGGATCCTGGCCTCCTGGCTCACCCCTGGCACTGCCCTATCCGCATAGGACACGAGAACAGCCGCCAGATAATCCTCCCCGGCCAGGCTCCCGTCCTTTTTGTGAACCTGGGAAAATGGGGTCTCAAAGGCCCAGGAAACTTTCCGCTTTTTTCCGCCCTTTAAGACCTGGGAAGCCAGGGCATCCCCGCTCGCCGAACCCGAAAGAGCGCCCGCACCTGCAGCGTCATTTTCCCCTGCCGACCCGGAAGCCCCCTCCACGCAGGTCAAAAGAAGCGCACGCACGCCCTTGCTCTTTTCTGTCTCCAGGGCCTTTTTTAACTCCTCCTGGTAGTTTTCCGCGCCCCAGGATTTCATGACCCGGACGGCCAGCTCCCGCTCCTGGGATTTCTTTGAGCACAGGAAGGCGCGCATCTCGGGCTCCCACTCCTGATGCCCGGCACAGATTAAAGCCAGGGTGGCCCGCACCTGCTTGGAGCTGTCCTGGGCGCAGGCGAGAATGCCCTCTTTTTCCTTCTGCCAGTACACGTCCAGCACCCGCAGGCAGATGTCCCGTCCCACGGAGGTGCTGTTCTTTAAGGCCGCAAAAAATTCATCCCTGCGGCCCGAAAAGCGCCGGGCCAGGGCCCCCACCGCAGCATCCAGAAAATGATTTTTATCCTTTTCCATATAAATGGCGGAGTAAATCCCCTCCATGGCATCCGCCATATACTGGACGGCAAGCCCTTCCTCCTCCAGAATCTTTATGAGCTCCTCCACCTTTTCCTTCATCTGCAGGCCGTCCTTATTCCTGGGAAGAAATTGGTAGGTAAAAAAGGTGCCGCGCATCTTCAGCGCTTCCAGCACCAGGCCCCGCTCATACAGCCGGCCTCCCTTTCCCTGCTGGGATTTCAGTATTTCAAAGCCCCGGAAATAGTTGCCGTATCCCCCTCTCCAGGAATTCACGTAGGGGTAAAGCGTATCCACAGGAGCCTCCCCCGCCAGATAACGCTTGGCCGCATCGCGTCCATTGGCAAAAACAGAATCCTGGGTGAGCTCATTTAAAATCTTTTCCATGTACGCCCCCGAGCCCTCGCTGCCCATCTTTTTATAAAGGGCCGGATTCGCCTGACGGACCTGCACACTCACAAACTGGTATTCCTCCGCAGTCGCGGACGGCTTTAATGCCTCCTCCAGGACTATTTCCGGACAGCGCACGGCCATGCGCTTTAAGCCGGCCGCGTTCCTGTTTTTCACATACCAGCCCACAAAAAACGATTCCCCCGCGGGAAGGATTTTCTCCAAAAGAGACAGATGCCCCTGAAACCAGTCCGCCTCGCCTATCTGCCGGCAGGCATTCAGGGTATTTCCCGGATTTAACGCGCTCATAACCTGCAAAAAGGCCAGAAGGCAGGGGGAATGCTCCTGGGCCAGGAAGGCGCAGCCGGAGAGGAGGGTCAGGAGATAGGGGGGCGCCTGCTTTCCCTGCAAAGCTTTGGAGACTTCCTGGGGGAATGTGCCGTAGGGCCTTCCCCGGCGCACATAGTCTCCCAGGATTTTGTTTTCCTCCTCGTCCGCAATCGGAGGGCGGCACACGGCCGGAAGGCTGTCTATCAGGTTATTTACCAGAAATTCCGTCACCCGCTGCCCGGCGGACGCGTCCGTCTTGCCGGCGCCTCCGAACAGTCCTTTGAGAAATCCCTTATTTTCCTTCTGCGGCTTTCTCTTATAGAGATAGAGGGCGGCCAGGAGCACCTTGGCATTGTCATACTGATTGCGGCACAGCTCCATGGCCTCCAAGGCTGCCTGGGGGCTCTGCACGGTCTCCTTGTGCAGCTCCCGCAGATTGGGCCAGTTTAAGACATGCTCATTCCACACAATAAGTTCCGCCTGGATGGCCATGGACTGGGCCGTGGTCATATATTCCCGCAGCTCTCTTATGCCCCAGCTGGAGTAGATGTGACGTGTCAGGACGTAACCGGCTGTGGAACCTCCCACGGCCGCCGCGAACCGGACATATCGGGAAAGCTCCTCTCTGCGCCCACGCTTTTTTAAATGCTCCACATAGACCGCGCATTTGGCCCGGGCCTCCACCGGCAGACGGTAAAAATCCTGGGGCTTTACCTGAGATAAAATTTCCGCTTTTTCCTGGGTTTCCGGCTGGAAATATTCCTCCGCAATCCGCCGGTTCTCTTCACAGAGCTCCATCGCGTCTATGGCGTCCATGCATTTCTGGTAATTTCTCTCCTCATTTAAGTTCATATCCGTTGTCCTCCCGCAATTTCCGCGTTCATCTCTAAAAATGCCAGGTCAAAGGCTGTCCTCTTTTTTCCCAGCCGCACATATTCCATCAATTCCATCCAGGGACGGATGGCTGGCTCCGGCTCCGGGCGAAGCTGGTGCCGCTGTTCCTCAAGGATATCTGCCAGACGCGCCAGCTCTTTTCCCGCCCGGGAAAGCCCCATGGCCCCGCTCTCCTGCCCCAGGCGGCGCAGCCGGGCCAGCAGTTCTTCCTGGGGAGAGAGCAGACCGCTCTGGAACAGATCCGTCAGTGCCCTCCGGATGTCCTCTAAAAACTGTCCCAAGGACTTTACCGCATCCGCAAAAGCCATTGGCTCTTCCCTGTTCTGCGCAGGCTCCGAAGCCTGCACCGGGGCCTGCAGGTCTCCCCGGATATTCTCAAAATACGCAATTGGATACAGGCACAGCCTGCCCTCCTCCAGATAGGGAATGCCAAAAAAGACAAGCGGCAGGCTCCCTCCCTGGGCCTCTCCCCGGCGCCCTGCAAGCCGTTTTCCCAGGCGCTCCAGCACCTGGATGATAAGCTTCTCCTCTTTTGAATAGTTCACCGCCACGGAAAGCTTTCTCCCCGCAGAATCAAAAATCTCCATGGAGAAGCGCTGCCGGACCGCGTCAAACGTCCCCTCCCGGACTTCGGCCGCCTCCACCAAGGCCAACGCTTCCCCGACTTGCGCTCTCTGTCCGTAAAATTTTTCCGCCTTCTGCTCCCGCCGCTCCAGCCCTCGCAAAAGCGCCCCATAGTCCCTAAAAACCATTTCGCGTATCTCCGGCCGGTCAAGGCGGCGCGCTCCCAGCACCTCGCTTCTCGTCTCGCGGCTCGCAGAAAGGCGGCCGTCCTGTGCGGCCTTTGCCTGGGTCAATGCAAACTCCAGCTCCATCATCTTTTCCCTGCTGCAGTTTAACCCCCAGGGCGCCTGCTCCCTTCCGTCCCTCCCCGCGGGACGGCGGCGCACTCCCTCATAGAATACGGGCCGTACATCCATCCATGTATACCACCGGCGCTGCTCGGCCTCCAGGAAATAGTATTTCTCCCCCTCATAGCCCGCCTTGCTCTTTACATGCCTGCTTCCCACTGCCGTCAGCTTTAGGTCGGGAACCGGGAGGTACGCATCCCGAAACGTCCCCGCCAGGTTCTGCAGCACGTCCCGCTCCTTCGTCTCCTCCAAAAGGCAGGCCCGGCCGTAAAGCGAAAGAAGCCTTGCCAGAAGCCATTCCTCGTGAAAGGACGCGGACCGGGAAAAATACTGCTCATATTCCGCAGCTGCGCTTCGAAAATCCGTCTCAAAAGCGGGGAGTCCGGCCCCGTGGCAGATCACCGCCAATCGTTCCATGCTCTGGGCCGCCTCCGGGGACAGGCGGGAAAGGCCTGTAAAAAGCGAAAGCCGTATCCCCTCCTTTATGGAGCGGGCCGCCTGGGAAACGGCCTCCCTGTCCCAATCATCCGCATCCTCCATCTGCTCCTTCAGCATCTTGACCGTGAGGGCCTTCCTCTGCAGCTGGAAGGCCAGCACCGCCTGGGCCTTGTGGGTGCAGAGCACTTTGCTGCGGCAGGTACAGGAAGAATATTCCAAGGGATACAGAAGCTTTACCGTCTGCCCGCCCCAGGGAAAGCGAACCGTGATGACATTCCCCATCTCCAGGGACGGCAGCTCGCCGGCCTCGGCCCGCGCCGCGAATTCCCGGAATGCCTTGTCCCGGCAGGCCCGCTTCAGGCGGCTAAGGGGCACCGCTAAAAGTGCCTCCTCCAGGGCGGTGGGAGGCGCGGGCTCCGGCGCGGCCGCTTTCAGGGACGCCGGCCCTGGCACAGGCGCGGATGCTTCCAGGGATGCTGCCTCTGGCACAGGCGCGGACGCTTCCGAAGAAGCGTCCTCCTTTTCCAGCGTCCCGCTCACATAGAGGATTGCCGCCGCCACATGGCGGCAGATGCTGCGGGAGGGGCAGCTGCACGTGCTGCTCCCCAGAGGCGCCCGGATGCGGCAGACCGCCTCTTTAAATGTCACCTGAACCGCATCCCCGTCCGCATCCCACCTGACCTGGGGCGTCTCCTGCTCCAAATCCTTGTGTGCCCGCTTCACCGTTCCCTTGTTTGACAAGCCGGCCAGATACGCGTCATCCGCCTGCCGCAGCTGGGTTTTTAACTCATCCATCGCTCTATCCCATAACCTTTCCCATAAAATCCCCCAGGGCTTCCGGCGTCATAGCGCCCACAAAAGCCCCCAAATCCGCCAGCTGGTCCGCTGTCCTCCGGTCGTAGACCGGATTGGCCTCCATATCCAGGGCCGTCAGGCAGACCAGGCGGGCCCCGCTCTCGATGATTCCCCGGCTCACCGAGAGAAGGGCTCCCAAACTTCCTCCCTCGCACAGGTCGGACACCAGGACCACCAGGGTTCTGTGGGGATTCTCAATCAGCGTCTCGCAGTACTGCAAAGCCCCGGCGATATTGGTCCCTCCGCCCAGCTGAATGCTCATCAGCGTCTCCACGGGATCGTCTAAGTACGCGCTCAAAACCACCACCTGGGTGTCAAAAATCACAAGGCGCGTGTCCAGCATGGGAAGCCGGGCAAAAATCCCGGCCATGACCGCGCTGTGAATCACGGAATCCAGCATGGAGCCGCTCTCGTCCACCGCAATCACTACCCGCCACTGGTTATATTTTCTTGTGCGGCTGCTGAAATAGACCCGCTCCACCATGAGCCGCTTTTTCTCCCTGTCATAGTGCTTCAGATTCCGGCGGATGGTCTTCTTCATGTCCAGATTGCGGATGGATTTTACCGGGCTCTCGCTGTTCCTGTCAAGGCTGCCCAGAAGGGAGCGGCGGATATCCTGGTTCAGCCGCTCTGCAATCTCCTCCGCCACCTGTCTCACAATCCTGCGCGCCGCGTCCAGCACATCTCCCCGCATCAGATGCTTTAGCTGCAGAATGGTCTTTAAGAGCTCTTCATTCGGCTCCAGGCGCTCCAAAACCTCCCGGTCTGTCAAAAGCTCCGCAAGCTGGTAGCGCTCCAGGGCGTGCCGCTCCAGTATCTCCACCGTTTTCTTTGGAAACAGACGGCGGATTTTCGTGATCCATGTGGCCGCTGTAAGGTGGCTCGTCCCGGTTCCCCCTTCCCGGCGCACATCCTCCCCGTATTCCCGGGAGTAGAGAAAGTCCAGGGCGTCCTCCAGGTCAAAGCAGGAGATCCCATTTCCCAGCGCCGCTCCCTCCCCGAAGGAAATCTGCTGGCTGGCCTGCTTTCCCAGAATCAGCCGCCACCTGTTTAATGTCTCCTCATGGCTCATCCGCTCTCCTCCTCTCCCCGGTATCCCGGCCCTGTCAGCCGTCTCTCTATGTAGGCGTCCAATTCCCTTCCGTACGCGTATTCCTCCGGGGAAACCGCCCGCCTGCGCAGAATTTCCCTTCCGGTCACCCCGTGAAGGGCCGCGGCCCGCCCGGCAATCCGGTCAGTCTCCATGGGGGTAAAATAGCTGAATGCCAGCCGCAGCTCCGGAAGAAGCCCCATAAATTCCTCCGGGGAGAGCCGCGCCAAAAGCCCGTCAATCAGCCCGATAAATGCCCCGCTCACAAAGACAAAATCCCGGGCTGTGAAAAATAATCCCCGCAGAAAGGCAGCGCTCCCGGCGCGCGCTTCTTCCGTCCCCTGGATATATCCCTTGGCCGTGTCCTGAATCCGGCCGGCAATTCCTTCTCCGCCGCAGCCGTAGAGAATGCCCAGTGCCGCCCCTTCGATGGCGGGATTTATGGGCCTTTTTTCCAGCATACGCTCCAAAGCCCCGGAAAATACGGGCCGCAGACCGGCATACGCCTTCTTCCCCGTGGCTTGATAGAGGCTTCGCAGGCACTCCATGCACGCATTCTGCCCCTCCTCTCCGGTATTTCCCATAAAGGGGAGAAGCTGGAGAATTTTTTCAAAGCAGACGCCAATCATTTTTTCCAAATTCATCCTGTCACGCACCCGGTACAGATCCTCAAGCTCGCCGAGCATGGCAAGATGGGAAAATCCCTCGCTCAATGAAAAGAAATCCCCGTCCCCGGCAATCATCCCGGCAAACTGTCCGCCCATCCGCTCCTGCTCGTCAAAAAGCCCCATCAAAAAGCTCTGTACCAGAAGCTTTGCCCCCTCCCGGCAGCCAGTGCTCCGGGCAAAGCGCTCCGCCAGCAGAGAACGGACCGCCTCCTCCACTGTCCCGCCGGACACACTGGCGTCAATCAGGGCCGCTGTCACCTGGGCGGACCACCGGTAGGACCATATTTCCCGGACCCGGTTCGCGTCCCGGCGGTTCACCAAATCCGCTCCCTTTTTTCTCTTCGCAAAGCCGCAGCCCAAAAACTCCGTCCGGTAGAAAAAGCGCGCGAGCCGCAGATGCTTTTCTTTGGAGAAAATTGCGAGGACGCACTCCTGCTCCGCGGCAGAATGAATTTTAAGCCCAAAGGCCCCGCACTGCCTCTCAAAATCCGCCAGCAGAGGCGGCCGGGCCGCGTCCGCGCAGACAGCGCCCGCCTGCTCTCCGGTGATGAGCCGTGAGAGAATCCGCAAGGGTCCATCGGTGGACAGGCTGCACTCCCCCTTCACAAAGGAGGACAGGGCGCAGTCCCGAAGCTCATAGAGACCGGGGAATTTCTTTCCCCGCAGGGAAGCAAGCCCCCTGGCCATAGAGAGCGCGCAGCTCTCATCGTAGACGGAAATGGCCTCATCCTTTCCTCTGGCCCGCCGCCCCGCTGCCGCCAGAAAATGGAGAACGGTCCCGTCATACGCCTCCCCCGGCTTCTCCCCGCTCTCCAGCCGCTTCCACACCTGCTGATAAAAGCCCGGAGACTGCATGCCGCTGGCGTATCCGTTCAGCGCGTCTGCCGCCTCCATGGAGTATGCCATGGGATAGACTGATTGGAGAGATTCATCCCCCCGGTGCAGCCGAACCGTTTTTTCCAGAAAATCCAGGCCGCCGTCCGCTCTCTTCTTCAAAATTTCCCCGAGCCCATAGGTATGAAACCCTCCGGTCACCGCCAGAATCCTTCTATACCGCTTTGAAAACGCGGCAATCCGCTCCGCCATATATCGTTCCCGAAGGAGGCATCCCTCTGCTTCTAACTCCTCCCTTGGGGTGTGAAGCCGGGACAGCCCGCAGTATGTAAGCATCTGATAGACAAACCGAGGCGTGTCCTCCAAAAGCCCCTGCATCTCAAAATATTTTTCCCAGAACTCCTCAAAATCCCTAAGACCCGCCTGCTCGCAGAGGCGCCCCAGGTAGCGGCTTCTGCTCAACAGGTAGTCGTCGTTATAGGTCTGCTTCTCCCCCTCTTTTCGGACGCCCCGATCCTCCCCGGCCGCCGCCAGAATTTCCCGGTACGGCAGGTCAATAAACGCCGCGAAAATCCCTCTTTTCTTTGCCTCCCGCAGGGCTACAAGCTCCGGTGAATAATCCAGAAAGGGATAATAGCATTTATACTCCTCCCTGCCGGCGCTGACCATTCCCTCTTTGTCCTTATAGGAATAATACAGGGCCACCGGGGCCTTTGTCTCCGGGTGAACCAGCACGTGGATGAGATCCCCCGCATTTTCCGGGCCCTCCACCAGGATGCAGTCCGGGCCGTAGGCCTCTATGGCCTTTTTCAGGTGAAATGCGCATGCCGGACTGTGATGGCGCACGGGAAAGAAAAGCACGGGCCCTGACAGGTCATACTCAGTTCCCGGGCAGACGGCTTCGGCAGAGCGGGTTTGAAACGTATTTTCTTCCCCGGTCCGCCCTACCGCAGATATTTCCTGGCCTCGTAATAACTGCTCCATAATCCGCCCTCTTTTCCTCCCTTATCCCGGATTACCGTCTGGAAATAGCCCCTAAGCTTCTCTAAATCTTCTCCGTTTTCCTTTTGTACGGCTCCCACCAGGTTCTGGACAAGGCAGCCCATGTCCATCCGCATATCCCCGTAATAGTAGGCGGTCAGCATCGTCTGGTAATAGACGGAGACCGCCTCCGCTGTGCTCATCACCGCGGAGGGCTTGTCAATCCTGTGCCCCATGGAGGACACGCCCTCCCGAAGCTCGTGGAAGGTGGAGGCCAGAATCTCCGCCACATCCTCGTCCGGCGCCATGTCGACCTGATTCTCCTGTGCCAGCTCCTCCACCTCATTTAAAATAATTTGCTTTTCCAAGGCCACATCCCGCACCGGCATCACAGTCTCAAAATTAAAACGCCGCTTCAGGGCGCTGCTCATCTCATTGACCCCCTTATCACGGGTATTAGCCGTGCCGATTACATTAAAGCCCGGCTTTGCAAAGAGTACTCCCTCGTCCCCCAGCTCCGGCACGTTCAACACCTTATCGCTGAGCACGCTGATTAAGCTGTCCTGAATCTCCGCCGGCGTCCGGGTAATCTCCTCAAACCGGGTCAGGATCCCCCGCTCCATGCCCACATAGAGGGGCGAGGGAACCAGGGCCTCCCGGCTGGGCCCGCCTGCCAGAAGAAGCGCATAGTTCCAGCTGTATTTGATCATATCCTCCGTGGTTCCCGCCGTTCCCTGGATGGTGTTTAAGCTGGTGCCGCTGATGGCCGCCGCGAGAAGCTCCGACAGCATGGTCTTGGCCGTCCCCGGCTCCCCCACCAGCATCAGCCCCCGGCTCCCCGCCAGCGTGATGATGCAGCGCTCTACCAGCGCGTCATTTCCCAGGTATTTCTTCCTGACCGCAATCTCTTTTCCATTCCATATAAGCGGCTCCCTGCTCCCCAAAATAAAGGTGCGCACCGCCCGCGGCGACATCTGCCAGCCCAGGGGCCTGCGCCCCGCATCCAGGCCTTTGAGCGCCTCTAATTCCTCCCTGTAGCGCACCTCCACCGGCGGCTTTACTTCCATCCGTTTTTCCATAGCTTCCTCCTCCAGACAAAGCGCCTGCCCGCGTTAGCCGTATCGGCCGCAGGCTTCCTACCGCCTATTATATCATTGGGGCGGGCGTATGGCTACTGAAATCATAGGAAGCTTGATTCTGTAATGCAGATGCAGGTTATCTTTCTGTTGCTGAATACCGAGCATTGCAATACAGCCCCTCTGCCGCAGAAGCAGGAACCCGATTATAAATTTACTTTATTCCGAGGAACGTATATAATAGGGATACATCTTGCCCCTTCAAGAGCAGAAAGCAATTTGAGGGCACACGCAAAAGGCGCAGAAAGAAAGGAATAAAAAACATGGCGAATCGCATTTTGTTAGTAGAGGATCATTCAGAGATCAGCGAAATGCTGAAGGACTATCTGACCGCGGAAAATTATGAGGTAATCTGCGCGGCGGACGGACAGGAGGCCTGTTCGCTGTTTCAGGCATCCGACTTCGACCTGGTGCTCCTTGACCTCATGATCCCCAAAATCAGCGGTATGGAGGTTATGAAGCAGATCCGAAAAACAAGCGTGGTTCCCATTATCATTGTCTCAGCAAAAGACACGGAAACCGACAAAACATTGGGCCTGGGGCTGGGAGCTGACGACTACATCACAAAGCCTTTCTCCGTTGTGGAGGTGCTGGCACGGATTAAATCGAACATACGCCGGGCCAAGCAGTACGTGCCCCAGCCTGCAGGGCCCGCCATCCTGACAGCCGGCGATCTGTCCCTAAATCCGGAAGATTATACCGCCCTAAAGGCGGGCAAAACAATCGACCTGACGGCAAAGGAGTTTGAAATTTTAAAGCTGCTGATGAAAAATCCCAAAAAGGTCTATACAAAAGAGCAGCTCTACTCCCTTGTATGGAAGGACGCTTATATGGGGGATGAAAATGCCGTCAACGTGCATATCAGCAGGCTGCGCAATAAAATTGAGGAGGACCCGCGCCGGCCGAAGTACATTTTGACGGTCTGGGGGATTGGGTATAAATTGGGGGATTTCACATGACATACGAAACCATTCTGTTTTTTCTGCTTATCTGCATCGGTATTTTGTTCGGCGCCTTGATTTACCAGCGGTTCCAGTTCGGACACAAAACCCAGGCAAAGCTTCGGGAAATCAGCGGAAAGCTCCGGGAAATTCAGGAAATGCAAAGTGATGAAACCGTTTTTGTATTTACGGACAATCCGGAACTCATAGAGCTGGCCGCCCAGGTCAATGCCCTGCTTGAGGAAAACCGGAAGGCAAAAGCCGACTGCCGCCGTTTTCAGCTTTCCTCCCGCAAAATGCTCTCCAATATTTCCCACGATATCAAAACACCTATGACGGTCATCCTTGGCTACCTGGAAATCATGCGGCTGCAGGGCGGCGGCACAGCGGCCATGCTGCAGAAAACCGAGAAAAAGGCCCAGGATGTCATGGAACTGATCAATCAGTTTTTTACCCTGGCAAAGCTGGAAGCGGGCGATATGGATATCGAGCTTTCTTCCGTGGATGTCTGCGAAATCTGCCGGGAAAGCGTCCTGGACTTTTACGAGATTCTGACAGGCAACGGATTTGATGTGGAGCTCTCTCTGCCGGAGACTCCTGTCCACATCCAGGGAAACAAAAATGCGCTGCAGCGCATTTTATTTAATCTCATTTCCAATGCCGTCCGCTATGGGGCGGATGGGAAGTATCTCGGCATTGGCCTGCGGGATACGGGCAGGGAAATATCGATTGATGTTGCGGATAAAGGAAAAGGAATTGACAAGGCATTTGCGGACCGGATCTTTGACCGGCTCTTTACCCTGGAGGATTCCCGCAGCCGGGACGTACAGGGAAACGGCTTAGGGCTGACTATTTCAAAGCATCTGGCCGAACAGCTGGGCGGAAGCCTTACGGTGGACAGTACGCCCCATGTCAAAACAATCTTTACTCTAAAGCTCAAAAAATTCGTCTATTGATGCGTCTGCCCTCGGCGCGCAGAGGGGCGCGTGCAGGGGGACACACGCCGAGCGAAAGAAATTTGTAAGATTTATTCAAGAGTTTTGAAGAACAATGCCGCTACAATAGGGACCATGGAAGGAGGACAGACAAATGTCTTATATCTTGCAGACCCACCGCCTCACGAAAACCATCGGCGGCAGAAACATTGTGGAGAATGTAAACCTTCATGTGAAGAAGGGGGAAATTTATGGCTTCCTCGGCCCCAACGGAGCCGGAAAAACAACGGTGATGAAAATGCTCACCAATCTCTGGAAGCCCACGGAGGGGAGCATTGAATTGTTCGGTTCCCCCCTCTGCCCTGATTCCTACGAGGTATTAAAGCGCATGGGCAGCATCATTGAATTTCCTGTTTTCTATGAGCACATGACGGGGTATCAGAATTTAAAGCTTCACTGCGAATATATGGGCTACTATAGGCATGGCAGCATTGAGGATGCGCTGGAAATGCTGCATCTGACGGAAGCCGCGGACAAGAAGGTAAAAACCTATTCCCTTGGAATGAAGGAGCGCCTCGGAATCGCCCGGGCGATTTTATGCAAGCCGGAGCTGCTGATTTTAGATGAACCGACCAACGGCCTTGATCCTGCCGGAATCAAACAGATCCGGGAGCTGCTGAAGGCCCTCTCCTCGGAATATGGGATTACCATTTTGATTTCCAGCCATATTCTTTCAGAGATAGAAAGTATGGCAGACACCATCGGCATTATCCATCACGGCAGGCTCATCCAGGAAATCCGCATGGAAGAAATCGAGCAGATGAATCTGGCCTACATCGAGGTAGCCGTGGCTGATCCAAAGAGGGCGGCGGTTGTGCTGACCGATGACCTTGAGGTGTCGAATTTCAAGATCGGGGAGGGCGGCGCCATCCGCATTTATGACAGCGGCATTTCCGTCCAGAAGCTTTCAAAAACCTTTGCCCTGCAGGATGTGGAAATATTTTCCATAGGGAAAAAGGCGGAAACGCTGGAAGATTATTTCTTAAAAATAACCTCGGAGGTGGGGGAATCATGCTGAAACTCATTCATTTGGAATGGAAAAAGCACACGCTCTGGAAATATATCCGCAATGCCGCCATCACAACGGCCGCCCTGCTGGGACTGCTCCTGCTGATTTCCAGCGACGCGGGCACGGGAAAAATGATTGCCCAGACAGGGAAAAGCGAAATTCACTCCCTGACGGAAATGTTTCTCAATATGGCCTATCTGGTCTTTACCGGGGCCATGCTCTCTGCCTTTGTGGTGGGCGAATATGAAAACAGGCGGATGCACCTGATGTTTTCCTATCCGATTAGGCGCAGAACCATTATGGCCTCAAAAATTCTGGCCGTCTGCATCTTCAATTTTGCCGCGCTGCTGGCAGGCAAGCTCCTGGTTTACACGGTCCTGATCGCCGTGCGGTCCGCCGGTGCACTGGGAATTTCCATAGGGGAATTATCGTTCTGGACGGATATGCTCCTTGGATCTGCCGTCTCCATCTGCGGCGGCTGCATTCCCCTCTTTGTGGGAATGAAAATAAAATCCTCAAAGGCCGCACTGGTCGCCTCCTTTGTCATTATGCTTGCGGTCCTTGGCGTGACACAGGGAAATATTCTTCCCCGCACTTCTTTTATGGGAATGGTGTATGACGCGGCGCAGATTCTGCTGGCCGCCGCCGCGGCTGTATTTGCAGCTTGCGGCATTGAGACCGAAGATGTCAATTAAAAATGAGAAAGTGAGAAAAACACATGAAAAAATTTTTTCTTTTAATAGCAGGGACAGCCTCCATGATAGGGCTGTTCACCGGCTGCGCCCCTAAGGAAGGCAGCTTTGAACCGAAAATCTATGTCTCCGATGGGCCGGTAAACGGGGTTTGCGTAGATGTAAGCGGCCGTGAAGTTGAGGTGTCTTTATCCGGCGACGAGCTCGTACACATTGACTACTTTGAAAGGAGCGGGGAAACCTATGCCATCTCCGTTTCCGAGGACGGCATTCTGCATATGACGCAGGAAAGCAGCGAAGGCCTCTCCCGGTTCTTTGGGGTAAAATCCTCCGGCGAACAAAATAAAATCTCCCTGCGGCTTCCCTCCGCCCCTCTCGCCTCTGTGGAGATCCGCACCGCAAACGAGGATATTTCTGCCGCAGGCCTGACGGCAGCGGATTCTATCTCCCTCTCCAACAACAACGGGGATATTTCCTTTGATAAGCTGGCTGTGGGAAGCAGCCTGCGGATTGAAAACAAGAATGGGGATATCCGCGGCTCCGTAGTGGGAAGCTATGATGATTTTTCCATCTTTGCCGAGAGCAAGAAGGGAGAAAGCAATCTGCCTGCCTCAAAAGACGGAGGGGCAAAGACACTGCATGCCGCAAATAACAACGGGGATATTGCGGTTGAATTTGTGGGGGAATAGCGGCGGCAAGGAACCTCCTTACGGGGATTCCTCTATTTTTAATTGTCCCTTATCTTCAACTACAATCAAAGAGAACAACTGTGGATTATCCACTTGATCTTTCTCTTTTATATCAAAAGTCGTTTCAACAAAACACTCCGCTGTCTTAATCTTAAAATAGAACTCTGTAGTATCTGTATACCCAACCCAGAACGATGCCGCGTTTTCATCATCTTCTTCAAAATATATCTTCTAATACCGTATCATTCGCGTCTGCAATGCCGAATTTCAAATTTTCAAACCGCTGTTCCGTCCTATTCTCAATTCTAATTTCTATCATATATTCCGGTGCCGGGTCTGCTTCAATCGCATCTTTTCGCAGCAAGAGAAAAGCAAAAATAGCAGCCAAAACTAACAGCAAGAGAAAAATGAAAATTGCTATATCCTTTTTCTTCCTAAACATACTATTCCCTCACAATCATCTTCTTGCAGACAAACCGGATGTTTGATGCCCAATCAAGCTTTGCTGCAGATAAACATCTATCCCAAAACGTTCTCTTTTTCCACATCTACGGCGCGCCCCTGCTCCAAAGCATCACAAAACGCCTTCAAAAGAGCCCCATCCGCAGCCACTGCCTCTTTAAACATTGCCATAATCTGCCGGGTAAAAATACTGCGGATCTCCCTATTCGGAATTGCGAGCTGACGGGTACTGCCGTCAGAGAAACCGCGCTGTGTTAAATACCCTGTCATATAAAGCATGCTCCATATATTGCCGACAGACGCATAGAGTTCGTTGTATGTCAAATCCTCATGAATTTCTTTTTCCACCGTTTCTCCGGCAATCAATGCCTCCATTTCCCCCCTGTATTACACCGTTTCCCAGCTTTTCGATAAAATGTCGGACCGCATCATTTCCACTGGTATTTGACCAATAATTCTTTGGCTCTGTCTTCCGGTCGTCCATCAATTCATCACAATAACTGATTACATCCCACGGGCAATATACATCCATATTTCCAAAGCGGTATCCATCGTACCAATTTTTGACCGCTTCATACCGTTCTTCCAGTCCATAATACGACAGCATCGGCCTGATCCGCTCCGTCCACATCTTTCATGCTGATGCAGATAACAGGAAACTTCCCCATATATTCTTCACAGAGTGCCGTTTCTTTCGCAATTGCCAACCCTTCAAATAATGATTGGTCACAGCCACTCTCAAAAAATGATTTCAGCATGCCCTACCGGAAGTCTTTTCTTTCTGTTTTCCATCCATTCACCCGTCCTTTCTAAGGCCATTTTACCATGCGCCGCCCCGCCGCGCGAGTTTCCCTGCTAGCAGAGGATTTTGTCCGCAGCCTCATCTATGTCACAAGGAGAGCCGTACTTTGCGCAGGACTGCCAAAATCCGCCGGTTATCTTCTTTTTATGAAAAGCCCGCTTCCCTCCGCGGCGATTCTGTAGTATCCTGTTAAGGAACCCGCACGCTCCGGAACCTATTTTAAAATTCATCCGGAGGGGTCCTAAAAATCTTGGCAATATGAGGAGAATGCTTATGAAAGATACAGAAATAAGTATACGCGCTGCAGAAGAAACAGACGCCGAGGCCCTGCTCGCCATCTACGCCCCCTATGTGGAGCGCACAGCCATAACCTTTGAGTATGAGGTGCCCTCCCTGCTGGAGTTCGCGGGCCGTATCCGCCGCGTCCGCGAAAAATACCCCTATTTCTTGGCGGAGGCGGACGGCCAGGTGCTGGGCTATGCCTACGCAGGACCATTCAAGGAGCGGGCCGCCTATGACTGGGCGGTGGAGACTTCCATCTACGTGGATGGGAGCAAAAAACGCATGGGCATCGGCAAAGCGCTGCACCAGGCGCTGGAACAGGCGCTCCGGGAGCAGGGCATCCTGAATATGAACGCCTGCATTGCCTGCCCCGAAAAGGAGGATGAATACCTCACCCGAAATAGCATAGAATTTCACGCCCACCTGGGCTATCGCCTGGTCGGCGAATTCCGCCAATGCGGATACAAGTTCGGCCGCTGGTACAATATGGTCTGGATGGAAAAGCTCATCGGAAAGCATGGGCAAAACCAGCCTGCTCCCAAAACATTTGAAGAAATCCGTGGAATTATAGAGGAAAAATACGGAGAATTATAAAAACGCGGAAACTTGTATATACTACGTACTCTCCGACCCGGACACCGCCGATGGAATCGCCTGCACCATGTCCTTCGCCACCCTGGTGTTCTGTGAGCTGACCCGGGCCTTTGCCGTGCGCAGCGAACGCCATTCCATCTTTAAGATCGGCATCTTCAGCAACTCCATGATGAACAAGGCCTTTGCGGTCGGCCTGATTCTTCATCTGGCAGTTCTGTTGATTCCGCCCCTTCAGGGTGTCTTCGGCGTTATGAATCTGAACGCCGCAGAGTGGGGTGTTGTCATCCTGCTCGCACTGGTGCCTTTTCTGGTGAGCGAACTTTACAAGGCGGTCCGCAAAGGCTGATACCGAGGAAAACCGATTTCATTATCAGAGCGCGGCGGAAAATTGCTTTCTGCCGCGTTCCGGCATCTGAGAGGCCGTCGTTTTCCGGAGGTGTTTGATGTATATTTTCAAATACATTCCGGCGGCGGTCTCTTTCTGTGCCTGTATTTTTCCCTGTCGCGGATTGGCAGAGCTGCCAGCATCCGCCATGCATAGCATTTCCCTGTCCGGCTGATACTGAAAAAGAAAGAAAGCCCCGCCTGCGCCGCAGGCAGTTTGTCCAAGAAAACGGCAAATACATTCAGAAAGGGAGCCAGGAATATGGGACAGAGCAAGAACAAGAAAAATCATTCGGGCCGGGAGGCGGGAAAGCCCGCCAGGAATCAGGAAGAAAAGCGCGCCGAACGGGAAATAGAAGAAAAAGAGGACAAAAAGCTGGAAGAGTTCGGCCAAATCACCCTGGATAACAACAGGAAAAACCGGAAAATCCAGCTTCTCACCATCATCGGGGAGGTGGAGGGACATGAAAATTCCTCCGGGAGCAGCAAGACCACCAAATACGACCATGTGCTTCCGCGCCTGGCCTGCATTGAGGATGACGCCAGCGTGGAAGGGCTTCTGGTGCTCTTAAATACCTCCGGAGGAGATGTGGACGCGGGCCTGGCCATTGCGGAGATGATTGCCTCCCTAAGCCTCCCCACGGTATCCCTGGTCCTGGGCGGCAGCCACTCCATCGGCGTCCCCCTGGCCGTCTCGACGGATTATTCCTTTATCGTCCCGTCGGGAACCATGATGATTCATCCGGTCCGCATGACGGGGATGGTTATCGGCACCGCCCAGACCTATGAATATTTTGAAATGATCCAGGACCGGATCCTGACTTTTGTCTCCAGCCACGCGCATATCGCTTATGACCAGCTCCGTGATCTGATGCACAACACGAAAATGCTCACCCGGGATCTCGGAACTGTTCTTGTGGGCCGGGAGGCTGTGGAGACCGGTCTCATCAATGAGGTGGGCGGCATACGGGAGGCCCTGGGCAAGCTCTATGAGATGATAGAAAAGGGGGAACGCTAAACACCGTCTCCCCTCTAAGATCTTCTCCGGGAAGCCTGCGCGACTTACCGAATTACTGCGCCCATCCCGCACCGCCGCAGCGCCGTCCGAAGGGGCAGATACAGGACAGTGCTCACCACTGCGGATACCACCGCATTGATGGAGGTTGATGCGATATTCCAGGCCAGAGCCACCTCTGCCGCCGGTTTTCCCAGAATCAAAAGCTTATAATAATACCCAAGCAGCGGGTCGAAAATCACATTAAAACCCAGGGCGCAGACGGAAGCCGCAGCAGCTGCCCCCAAAACCTTCTTTTTGTTCTCCTCACCGCTTATGCGGCCAATTTTAAAAATCCCATGGCCCACAGCGCCGGCAATTAGGCCAATGCATAATTTAAGCACCAGTGTTTTGGGCGCATAAATCACATACACCGGATCCAGAAGGTCCCCGATTGTCATGCCTATAGCACCTCCCAGACCCCCGTAAAACCCTCCGATAAGCAGGGCTCCCAACACGCAGACCGCATTTCCCAGATGGATGGATGTAGCATCCCCGCCCGGCAGGGTGATTTTTATCTGAAGAAACGTAAACACGATATAGGATAGGGCTGCAAATAGTCCGGTTAGAGCAATTCGGTAAATGCGCACATCCTCTCTTGTTCCCCGGGATGCTGCGCCCGGAACAGATGTCTTCGCATGGATTGATTTCATAGGAATCTCCTCCTGTTATCTTTTATTGTCTCTTTGATTCATTGACAGTATCCTTGTTGATTGTCAAGTAAAATTGACCCACTTTTTCGTTGAATCTTGACCCACCTTAGCAGCCGATAAAGCGGAGTACTAAGGTGGGTCAATTCTATCTGTCAATCCTGATTTTTACACTGTGAATTG
>CALWBS010000063.1 GCA_944376135.1 uncultured Enterocloster sp. | reverse complement strand
CCGGCTATGCATTCGCGAAGCTGAAATTTCCGGGCAAGAACGCGCTGTTCAGCCTTGTGCTGATTCAGATGATGCTGCCCTCCCAGATTTTTATCATTCCCCAGTACCAGATGCTGGCAAAGCTGAGTCTGACAAACACAATCTTTGCGCTGGTATTTCCCGGACTTGTGAGCGCCTTCGGAACCTTTTTCCTGCGCCAGGCCTACATGGGAATCCCGGACGAGCTGGGGGAGGCCGCGTATCTGGACGGCTGTACCCGGTGGCAGACCTTTATAAAGGTTATGATGCCGCTTACGAAATCATCCATGGCTGCGCTGACCATTTTCACCGCAGTGTTTGCCTATGCGGATCTGATGTGGCCGCTGATTGCCAATACAGATTTGAATATGATGACCCTGTCCGCCGGGCTTTCCACCCTCCGGGGACAGTTCACCACCAATTATCCGGTGCTTATGGCGGGTTCTATGCTGGCAATGATCCCCATGGTAATCCTTTATCTGGTGTTCCAGAAACAGTTTATTGAGGGTATTGCCATGACGGGCGGAAAATAATCTGCCGTTTTGCAGGAGGCAGAGCGGTCGAAAAACAAGAAGATTGGAGGCTGTTATATGGCTGTCAACTATGATGAGACGACTGGGATATTTACCATACAGACTGAAAAATCCTCATATCAGATGCAGGTAGACCGCTTCGGCGTACTGCTTCACTTATATTATGGGGGCCGTGTAAACGGCCCCATGGATTATCTCTTGACATTTGCGGACCGAGGATTTTCCGGCAATCTATACGACGCGGGTGAGGACAGAACGTATTCTCTGGATGCGCTTCCGCAGGAATACCCCTGCCAGGGAACCGGGGATTTTAGGAGTACGTGTCTGGTGATGGAAAATTTTGACGGGACCATAAGCTGTGATCTCCGCTATAAGAGCCACAGAATCAGCGACGGGAAATATAAGCTCCCGGGCCTTCCCGCGGTGTACGCTCAAGAAGATGAGGCTCAGACTCTGGAAATCTGCCTGGAGGATCAGGCTTCGGGCCTGGAAGCAGTTCTGCTCTACGGCGTGTTGCCAAAGTATGACGTGATTACCCGGAGCGTGCGGTTCGTCAACAGGGGGGAAAAGCCAGTGGTTCTGCGCCGGGCTTCCACAGCCTGCCTGGATTTTCTCGGAGGCGAGTACGACCTGCTGCGGTTTTATGGGCGCCACGCGATGGAACGAAATCTGGAGCGAGCGCCTATCTCCCATGGGGTAACTTCCATTGGGAGCCGGAGGGGCGCTTCCAGTCACCAGTATAATCCCTTTATGATTGTGGCGGAAAAGGGCACGGGAGAAGACTTTGGCCGCTGCTATGGAATGTCCTTTGTGTACAGCGGAAATTTTAAGGGCGAGGCGGAGCTGGACCAGTACGGCCAGACGCGGATTGTGCTGGGGCTTCAGGACGAGCTCTTTGCCTATCGTCTGAAGAATGGAGAGGAATTTTACGCGCCTGAGGTGATTTTGTCTTACTCAGGCCAGGGCCTTGCGCCGCTGTCTCAGAACTTCCACAAGGTGATCCGTCATAACCTGTGCCGGGGAACGTTTAAAGAGTCCCCCCGCCCCATATTGGTCAACAACTGGGAGGCCACCTACCTTGATTTTACTGGCGAGAAGATATGCGAGATCGCAAGACAGGCCGCAGAGCTGGGCATTGAGATGCTGGTGCTGGACGACGGATGGTTTGGAAAAAGGGATAGCGACAGCGTGAGTTTGGGCGACTGGGTTGTGAATGAAAAGAAACTGGGCGGGCCGCTCAGCGCAATTGCGGATAAGGTGAATGCCATGGGTCTGAAGTTCGGCCTGTGGGTGGAGCCTGAGATGATCTCAGAGGACAGTGATCTGTACCGGGCGCATCCCGACTGGGCTATGGTTATACCCGGCAGAAAGCCGGTGCGCTCCCGTCAGCAGCTGGTGCTGGATTTCTCCAGGGAAGAGGTAGTGGATTATATTTATGACAGCCTGTGCCGCGTCCTTGATCATGCCAATGTGGAGTACCTGAAATGGGATATGAACCGGAGCATTATCGACGTGTATTCTGCGTTGGCAGGCCGTCAAAGCCAGGGAGAGGTGCTTTATAAATATACTTTGGGCCTTTACCGGTTCCTGGACCGGCTGGGCAGGCGCTATCCTCAGATGCTGATCGAGGGATGCTGCGGGGGCGGAGGCCGCTTTGACGCGGGCATGCTCTATTACGGCCCGCAGATTTGGTGCAGTGACAACACGGATGCCATCGACCGGATTCGGATTCAGTATGGGACATCGTTTGGATATCCCGTGTCGTCCATGGGATCCCATGTGTCTGCTGTGCCGAATCATCAGACCGGGCGCAGCGTCTCGTTTAAAACCCGGGGAGCGGTGGCCATGGCAGGAAGCTTCGGCTATGAGCTGGAGCTGGGAAAACTCACGCCGGAGGAAAAAGAGGAAGTGAAGGCGCAGGTAAGGGCGTACAAGCGCCACTGGAGGCTGATCCAGGATGGAAATTATTACCGCCTTTCGGATCCCTTTGCACCGGATGGGCTAGGTGCCTGGGAATTTGCATCAGAAGATGGAAAAGAAGCGCTGGTGACAGTGGTTACCTTGAATACCCATGGGAATCCCCTCACCTCATACGTGCGCCTGAAAGGGCTTAACCCGGACGGGTGGTATCAAGAGGAGTCCGAAGGAAGGATGTACCAGGGGAGCGCGCTTATGGAGGGGGGAATTCCCGTACCTTATAGCACGGACGAGTACCAGACTTGGCAGCTGTATCTGCGGCTGCGCGGGGAAAATATATAGACTTTGTTAAGCAACAGCAGAGGAGAGAGATGAGAGGAAAACATTCGGTATTGGAGGAACGCCTGCAAAGGCATATGGACGAACTGAAATGGCTCTATATGGAGCTCTACGACAGCCAGGTACATTTTGAGGATCTGTGCGCCGGGATACGGGAATTCTATGAAAAGCGCAAGCCGGCTTTGAAGCGCCAGGATAAAAAGCGGGAGGAGGATCCCGCTTGGTTTAAGAGAAATAACATGCTGGGCATGATGATGTATGCCGGGAATTTTGGAACCACGCTTTCCGGTGTGGGCGAGAAGCTGGGATATTTGAAGCGGTGCAATGTTAATTATCTGCACCTGATGCCGCTTCTTGAGAGCCCGGCCGGCCGTTCGGACGGGGGTTATGCGGTAGCGGACTTCCGAAAGGTACAAGAGGAGCTGGGAACCATCGGGGATCTGGAGGCGCTGGCGGACAAGTGCCGCCGGCAGGGCATCAGCCTGTGCCTGGATTTTGTGATGAACCACACCTCGGAGGATCACGAGTGGGCGAAACGGGCCAGAAGCGGGGAGAAGGAGTACATGGACCGCTACTTTTTCTATGATCGGAAAGAGGATGTGGACGCTTACGAGCGGACAGTGCCTCAGGTGTTTCCAACCACAGCGCCGGGGAATTTTACCTGGCTTCCTGATATGGGGAAATATGTGCTCACCACCTTCTATCCTTATCAATGGGATTTAAATTATCGGAATCCCGTGGTGTTCAATGAGATGATGTTTAATTTCCTTTTCCTGGCAAACTTGGGAATCGATGTGATTCGCATTGACGCGGTTCCCTATATCTGGAAGGAGTTGGGGACGAGCTGCAGAAACCTGCCGAAGGTGCATACCATTGTGCGCATGATGCGTATGATCGGGGAGGTTGTCTGTCCCGGTGTGCTGCTTTTGGGAGAAGTGGTGATGGAGCCGGAGAAAGTGGCTCCCTATTTTGGAACGGTGGAAAAACCGGAGTGCCATATGCTTTACAATGTGACAACTATGGCCAGTATCTGGCATACAGTGGCTACGGAGGATGCCAGACTGTTAAAGAAGCAGCTGGAGGCCGTGGCGGGGCTGCCCAAGGAGTATACATTTTTGAACTATCTGCGGTGCCATGATGATATCGGCTGGGGACTGGATTATGGAACTCTGCAGAGGTACGGCATGGAGGAGATCTCTCACAAAGCGTTTCTCAATGATTTTTTTACCGGAAAATATCCGGGAAGCTTCAGCCGGGGGGAACTTTACAATGACGATCCGGTGACAAAGGATGCGCGGTTCTGCGGTACGACAGCATCCATGTGCGGAATTGAGAAGGCGGGATTCTGCGGGGATCAGGCAGGCATGGATACGGCGATCCGTCTGGATTTGATGCTCCACGCCTTTATGTTTATGCAGTCCGGAATCCCTGTGATTTACAGCGGGGATGAGGTCGGCCAGGTGAATGACTATTCTTACAAGGAGGATCCGGAAAAGAGGGAGGATTCCCGATACATTCACAGGGGAAAGTTCCGCTGGGATCTTGTGGAGAAGATCAGCCAGCCGGGAACTGTGCAGAACCGTCTGTTTACAGGGCTTGGCTGTCTGGAAAGCCTGCGGGCCGCCGATCCGGTCTTTGACAGCCGCGTGCCCTTCTATCTGGCGGAGACAGGGGATAAATCCGTGCTCTGTATTATCCGCAGAGGAGAAAAGGAGACGGCGGCGGGCGTGTTCAATTTCAGCTGGGAGGAGAAGCACATTTCTATAGAAGATGCTTCCCTGCCTCCCGTATTTGTGGATATGGAGAGCGGCGAAGAACGGGAGCTGCAGAGACTTGCAGTTCCGGGATTTGGGTTTTATTGGATGCGGCAAGCCAAATAATAGGAGGCCTGTCCTGCTTGTAGGGTCAGCAGGACAGGCCCTTCTTGACTTTTAAGGTCTGATGGGATACGATTGATTCAGCAAAATCGTTCAGATTCTCCTGGACGGTGCGATTATATAGTAAAAAGGGAAGAAAAATGGAAAAATTAAGCAATCCTCAAAAGACCATAGAGATTTTACAGAAGTATAAATTCGTGTTTCAGAAGCGGTTCGGACAGAATTTTCTTATTGATCCTCACGTGCTGGAGAAGATCATGGGAGCTGCCCAGATCGGGCCGGAGGACTGTGTCCTGGAGATTGGGCCGGGCATTGGAACCATGACTCAATACCTGGCCGAGCAGGCTGCCCGGGTGGTGGCTGTGGAGATCGATGAAGGGCTGATCCCGATTCTGCAGGAGACGCTGAAGGAGTATCCCAATGTGACCTTAATACGGGCAGATATACTAAAGGTGGATATAAAAGAGCTGGCGCGGCAGTACGGGGGAGACAGGCCATTAAAAGTAGTTGCGAACCTGCCTTACTATATTACCACTCCCATTGTTATGGGACTTTTAGAAGGCGGGGCACCGGTGGAGAGCATCACGGTCATGGTGCAGAAGGAGGTGGCAGACCGGATGCAGGCCGGGCCGGGTTCCAAGGATTATGGAGCGCTGTCTCTGGCCGTACAGTATTATGCCGAGCCCTATATTGCGGCGAACGTACCTCCGAATTGCTTTATCCCCAGACCCAATGTAGGATCTGCTGTGATACGCCTCACCCGGCATGCAGTGCCTCCGGTTCATGCGGATGACCCGGCCTTGCTCTTTCAAATTATCCGGGCGTCCTTCAATCAGAGAAGAAAGACGCTGGTGAACAGCTTGAATAATTCCCGGGAGCTGGACTGCACCAAGGAGGAGGCGGCGCGCGCGCTGGAGTACTTGGGGCTGGGGCCGTCTGTGCGGGGAGAAGCTCTTACCCTGGAAGAATTCGCGGGGATTTCCAACTATCTGTCAAGTCACAGGGGAGAAAGGACGAAAGCGGATGCGTAAGAGATGGGAAAAGTTTTTGACAGCGGCCGCCTTTGGTACGGCCGCCGGAATGACGTTAAAGAAAGTCCGGGATATTCGAAGACGGCGGGAGAAGGAGCGCCGGACCGCCATTGAGGCGGCGGTAATGCGCAACAGAAATTATGGCAGCAGGAAAGCTCATATCATAGGAGGCGGTCTGGCCGGTCTGGCGGCTGCCGCGTATCTTGTGAGAGACTGCCATTTCCCGGGAAAGCAGATTACGATCTACGAGGCAGCGGATATGCTGGGCGGAAGCAATGACGGCCAGGGATCACCGGAAAAAGGGTATGCTTGTAGGGGAATGCGGCTCATAGACCAGGATAATTATGAGAATTTCTGGGAACTGTTTTACACCATCCCATCTCTGAATTGCCGGGGAAAAAGCGTGGCCGAGGAGATTCTGGAGTTTCATGCAAAGCATCCAATTCGCACCCGGGCCCGGCTGACCGATGGGGATGGGAATATTTTGAACGCAAAGGCCATGGAATTCAACCTCCAGGACAGAATGGCACTGACAAGGCTTGTAATGATGGATGAGAAAAAATTGGATGGCCTGACCGTACAGGACTGGTTTAAGGAGACGCCTCACCTGTTTGAGACAAATTTTTGGCGTCTGTGGCAGACTACTTTTGCTGTACAGCCTTGGAGCAGCCTTTCCCATTTCCGGCGCTGTTTAAGACGGGTGCTGCCCGCATTTGGGTGGATTGATTCGCTGAAAGGGGCGGTGCGGACACCTTTGAACCAGCACGACAGCCTGATTCGTCCTCTGGAAGAGTATCTGCGCAGGGAGGGCGTATCCTTTAAGCAGAATTGTCAGGTGACGGATATGGAGTTTGCGGAGGGGCCGGGGCTTACAGTAAAAACCCTCTATCTGAAGCAGCGAGTGGAGGAAGAGGAAGCAAGGGCCGGGGAGTCCTTTGTTTTCAAAAAAGTGGAGCTGGATTCCGGAGACATCTGCATTATGACAAACGGAGCTGTGTCTGAGAATACTGCTTTCGGAAGTCTGGACAGGCCGGCGGTTCCTTCTCTGCGGCGTCCGGCCTCCAGCCAGCTCTGGGAAAAAATTACATTAAAAAAGCCGGGGCTGGGGAGTCCGGAACCATTCTTTTCCAAGCCGGAGAAAACGGAACGGATGAGCTTTACCATTACAGCCCAGGGGAACGCGCTGCTGAAGGAAATTCGGAAATTTTCAGGAGGACGGCCAGAGGAGGAGGCTAGGATTACCTTTGGACAGTCCCCTTGGCTTTTGACGAGCACGGTGCCGGTTCAGCCTTATTTTTCCGGCCAGCCGGAGGATGTGACCGTGCTGTGGGGGTATGGGCTTGCCCCTCGTGCTTTAGGAGCATATGTCAATAAGGCAATGGAGGATTGCACAGGCAGGGAAATCTTAGAAGAATATCTCTGCTGCATGCATGTGCCCGAGGAACGCCGGGCAGCTCTTATGGAGACTGTGATCAATGTCATTCCCTGCCGCATGCCGTATGCTGAGGCGCCGACAGCACCGGCTAAGGCCGGCGACAAGCCGAAGGTTCTTCCTACAGGATCGGTTAATTTTGCTATGATTGGCCAGTTCGTGGAAATTCCTGAGGACATGGTGCTTACAGAGGAATATGCGGTTCGATCGGCTAGGACGGCCGTGTACGGTCTTATGGATATGAAGAGGGAAGTCTGTCCGGTGACACCCCATGGGAGGAGGCCTTTTGTGCTGCTCCGGGCGGCGCGCAGGGCTCTTTAACATGCGATAGAAGCGTGTTTTGGCCGAATGAGGAGAGAAATATGATATTTATTGGCGGAATCAGCCAGGGAGAAAAGATTTTAAATTATACCCAGACGGTAATCTGTGATATCTGCGGCCGCTATGGCCGGTATCAGGTGATCATGACTTACATGTATTTCAGCTTTTTCTTTATTCCGCTTTTTAAGTGGAATAAGCGGTTTTATGTAAAAATGACCTGCTGTGATACGGTCTATGAGCTGGATCCAGAGGTGGGAAGGGAGATCCTGGCGGGCCGCCAGGCAGAGATTACGCCGAAAGATCTGACTCTGTGCCGGAAGGGGAATGCGTTCGGCAGCTCCTGGCAGGATACGAGCGGCAGCGCGGCCGATCGTCCGGCCGGGGAACAGAGCCGCAGGCGCTGCAGCCAGTGCGGTTATGAGACGGAGGAGGATTTTAATTTCTGCCCTAAGTGCGGGAAGAAGCTCGAGTAACCGCCTAAGAGTTTTATCTGAGCGGTCGGCTTCGGAGTTTTTGTCCATTGACATCTGACGCGCCCGGTGCTATGCTAACCATAACAGGGAGCTTGTGAAGCAGGCTGAGAGGAAGTAATCGAACTTCGACCGTTTGTACCTGATTTGGGTAATGCCAACGTAGGGAAATATGGAGCGTTTTTTGGGCTAATGAATCCATGTCCTGCGGGGCGTGGATTTTTTGCATTTAAAACGGCAGCGATTTTGCAGCCTCCTGGCAGCCGTCAGCCTGCACATTTCCCGGAAAAAGGAGGAGACTATGGAATACACGACACAGATGGATGCCGCCAGAAAGGGAATTCTTACGGAAGAGTTGAAGAAGGTGGCCGAGAAGGAACAGTTTGACCCGGAAAAGCTCAGAGAGCTGGTGGCCCAGGGAAAGGTGGCCATACCGGCGAATAAGAATCACAAATGCCTGGTGCCGAACGGCATCGGCTCGATGCTGAAGACAAAGATCAATGTAAATTTAGGAACATCCCGGGACTGCAAGGATCTTGACATGGAGCTGGAAAAGGTAAATGATGCGGTGAAGATGGGGGCTGAGTCTATCATGGATTTGAGCTCCTGGGGGGATACCCAAAAGTTCCGCAGAAAACTCACCGCGGAGTGTCCGGCGATTATCGGCACCGTGCCGATTTACGATGCTGTGGTCTATTATCACAAGCCCTTAAAAGAGATAACCTCTGAAGAGTGGATTCGGATTGTGGAGATGCACGCGGAGGACGGCGTGGATTTCCAGACCATCCATGTGGGCATCAACCGCCAGACTGCGGATCGGTTCAAGAAGGCTAAGCGCCTGACGAACATTGTGTCCCGGGGCGGCTCCATTATCTTTGCCTGGATGGAGATGACCGGGCAGGAGAATCCCTTCTATGAGCACTTTGACCGGATTCTTGATATCTGCCAGAAATACGATGTGACATTAAGCCTTGGAGATGCCTGCCGTCCGGGATGTATCGCGGATGCCACGGATATTTCCCAGATTGAGGAGCTGGTGACCTTGGGCGAGCTGACCCGCAGGGCCTGGGAGAAGAACGTGCAGGTGATTATCGAGGGGCCGGGCCATATGCCGTTAAATCAGATTGCGGCCAACATGCAGATTCAGCAGACCATCTGTCAGGGAGCACCTTTCTATGTGCTGGGGCCTTTGGTCACAGATGTGGCTCCGGGCTATGACCATATCACGGCAGCCATCGGCGGCGCGATTGCGGCGGCGAACGGAGCTTCTTTCCTCTGCTATGTGACCCCTGCGGAGCATCTGC